>CAMWLB010000143.1 GCA_947174985.1 uncultured Lachnospiraceae bacterium
TTTTTTATGATTATTGTATCAGATATATTTAATTTATCCTCTTTGGCTGCAGCGTGAGATTTTTATAATATAAAGTGCCTATGGTATGAAGCGGCTTTTATATATATGCTGTCCTTACTTTTTATGTGGTGTGATGGATACGCTGGTAGGCTGTATTCGTGGGATGGGACATTCCGTTCTGCCGATGTTTGTATCCCTGACAGGCGCATGCCTGTTCCGGATTGTATGGATATATACGGTGTTTCCCCAAAACCGGACGCTGGATACTCTGTATATTTCGTATCCGATATCATGGGCGCTGACAGCGCTGGTACATTTGGGCTGTCTGCTATGTATTTATTTTATAAAGCTGAACAAGGCCGTAGAAGTGGTTGAATAGCGGGATTTGTGTCTGTGCACACCTGACAGCCGGCAGATATGACGAAACGTGTGTGGAAATGAGGATAAAAGAGGGATTATGATAGCATATGTGAAGGGTGAAATTGCCGAAATCACGGAAGACAGTGTCGTAATAGAAGTAGGCGGCGTGGGCATGAATGTGCATATTTCAGCAAGGGAAGCGCAGAGACTGCCCGGAATTGGCAGTACGGTAAAGCTGCATACCTATATGCTGGTGCGGGAGGATGCTTTTCTGCTGTATGGTTTTCTGGCAAAAGCGGATTTGGAATTGTTTAAAAAGTGCCTTACAGTGAGCGGCATTGGACCGAAGGGTGCGCTGGCAATTTTGTCCGTCATGGATGCGGATGCACTAAAATATGCCATTCTTTCCAAGGATGCCAAAGCCATTGCCAAGGCGCCGGGCATCGGAGCCAAGACGGCGGAACGGCTGATACTGGATTTAAAGGATAAGGTATCCTTTGACGACACCATCATCGGAATGGAGGTAGCGCAGGGCGCTGGCGGCGCATTGCCCGAAGAAGGTGCGTTAAAGGAAGCCGTGGAAGCACTGGTGGCATTAGGTTACGGACAAACGGAGAGCCTGAGGGCAGTAAAACAAATACCGGAGGCAGAATCCATGGACAGCGGCGCACTGTTAAAGGCAGCCTTGAAAAAACTGTTTTAACCTGTGCAAATATGAAAGGGCCTGCATGACAGGCGGACGGAGCTGGTATGCCAAGAACGATTGAGACGAATTTTACAGAAGAAGATAAGAAAATCGAGGGTTCTCTCAGACCGCAGTATCTGAAGGACTATATCGGACAGGAAAAGGTAAAATCAAACTTAAAAATATATATCGAAGCGGCAAAGCAGAGGGGAGATGCGCTGGATCACGCTCTGTTTTACGGACCTCCGGGTCTTGGCAAGACGACGCTTGCAGGCATCATAGCCAATGAGATGGGCGTCAACATGAAAATTACCAGTGGTCCTGCCATTGAAAAGCCGGGGGAGATTGCTGCGATTCTAAATAACCTGCAGGAGGGCGATATTCTCTTTGTGGACGAAATCCACCGGCTGAACCGGCAGGTAGAAGAGGTCCTCTATCCTGCAATGGAGGATTTTGCCATTGACATTATGATTGGAAAGGGTTCTTCCGCCCGCTCCATCAGGCTGGAGCTTCCTAAATTTACGCTGATAGGCGCAACGACCAGAGCCGGTATGCTGACGGCTCCTCTGCGCGACCGTTTTGGTATGATTCACAGGCTGGAATTCTATACAGTTTCCGAGCTGGAGCAGATTATCAGACATTCGGCGGCGCTTTTGCAGGTAGAAATTGACGACGGCGGGGCAAAGGAGCTTGCCAGAAGAAGCAGGGGAACGCCGCGCCTTGCCAACCGTATTTTAAAGAGGGTGCGGGACTTTGCGCAGGTAAAGTATGACGGAAATATCACGGAGGAAATTGCGCGTACGGCGCTGGATTTGATGGATGTGGACAAGCTGGGACTGGACCATATTGACCGCAACATGCTATCCACCATGATACTAAAGTTTAAGGGAGGCCCTGTGGGGCTGGATACGCTTGCGGCGGCAATCGGAGAGGATGCCGGCACGATTGAAGATGTCTATGAGCCTTTCCTGATACAGAACGGGCTGATAAACAGGACACCCAGAGGAAGAGTGGTGACAGAGCAGGCATATATTCACATGGGCCTGACGCCGATTTTATAAAAAGACTTGCCTGCAATGCAATTCTGCTATATAATATATGCAATTCTTTATCGATTGCTTTGCAGCAGGAAGGGAGTTTGGATGTCTTCTAAAACAGATACCGAGGTAATTATCGGAGGCAAGATATTTACGCTGAGCGGATATGAGAGTGAAGAATATCTGCAGCGGGTGGCGTCCTATATCAATAATAAACTGGAAGAGTACAGCAAAATCGATAGCTTTAAAAGACAGCCTCTGGATACACAGGCTGTTTTAATGCAGCTTAACATTGCGGACGATTACTTTAAGAGCAAAAAGCAAATAAACCTTCTGGAGGAGGAGCTGCAGGCGAAAGAAAAGGAATTGTATGATTTAAAACATGAGCTGATTGCTTCACAGATAAAGCTGGAAAATACAGAAAAGCGTACGAAAGAGCTGCAGATGGAAATCAATGAGAATGCCAAGCGGATCGTCCGGCTGGAGACAGAATTAAAGAGTGTGTAGCAGGAGAAAGGGCGCTGTCCGTCAAACGGGCGGCGTTATTTGATTGATGAAAGAAAAGCGGGTGGAGCTGCTGGCTCCGGCAGGGAATTATGAAGGTTTTTTAGGCGCTGTGCGTGCGTGCGCGGATGCTGTCTATCTGGGGGGAGAAAAGTTTGGCGCGCGTGCATATGCGGATAATTTTACCGGCGAAGAGATTTGCAGGGCGATTTCTTACGCCCATTTATTCGGCAGAAAGGTCTATCTTACTGTCAATACCTTATTAAAAGATACAGAGCTGTCTGAGCTGCCCGCCTATCTGAAGCCGTTTTATGAGGCGGGACTTGACGGTGTTATCGTGCAGGATATCGGCGCTTTTCTTCTGATACGGGATACCTTTCCGGGGCTTAAACTGCATGTCAGCACCCAGATGACGGTGACTGGTTCTTATGCGGCAAAAAAGCTGAAGGAAATGGGAGCGGACCGAATCGTGCCGGCCAGGGAGCTTTCCCTGAAAGAGATAGAAAAAATGAAAAGGGACACCGGACTGGAACTGGAAACCTTTATTCATGGGGCGATGTGTTACTGCTACTCCGGTCAGTGCCTGTTCAGCAGTATATTGGGCGGCAGGAGTGGCAACAGGGGGCGCTGTGCACAGCCTTGCCGTCTGCCATACCAAATTGCAGAAAGCGGACAGCGAAAAAAGGATACCTATCCTTTAAGCCTGAAGGATTTATGCAGCATTTCTTTTCTGCCAAAGCTGATTTCGGCAGGAATTGATTCTTTTAAAATTGAAGGCAGAATGAAGAAACCTGAGTATACTGCCGGTGTAACGGCAATTTACCGGAAATATATTGATTTATACTATGAGAAGGGCGCTGCAGGATATGCTGTGGAAAAAGAGGATTTAGAGCGGCTGTCCGCTTTGTATGTGCGTTCCGAAACGCAGGACGGCTATTATTTTAAGCGAAATGGAGCAGACATGGTGACGCTTGCCTCGCCCTCCTATAGCGGTAGCGACGAAAGACTACTTGCGGCTGTGAGAGAGCAGTATCTTGACGCTCCCCTTAAAAAACAGATACAAATAAAAGCTTTTTTTCAAACTGGAGAAAAAGCGGCGCTGACTCTTTCCGGCATTGGGCAGGAATCGGATATTGCGGTTACGGTATACGGCGAAATGGTGGAAAAAGCGAATAAACAGCCAATAACCGCAGAAAATATAAAAATAAGTCTGCAAAAACTGGGCGATACGTTTTTTACTACAAAAGAAAGTGATATCTGTGTGATGCTTTCACCGGATGCGTTTTATCCGCTGAAAGAAATCAATACACTGCGGCGGCAGGGCGCGGAAGCTCTTATGCAGGCTTTTTGCGCTGCATGGGTGCGCCCGCAGGAGCAAAAAGAAGCAGGGCAGGAAAGTCCGTCCGCAAAGGAATTTGGCAGGAAAATGTATCAGCAGGCGCTATCGGGGGAAACTGTTAAGGCAGCGTCTTTTCACGTTGGCGTCTCGACAAAGGAGCAGTTGTCGGCAGTACTGCATATGGCATTTCCGGTTGCTATTTTATATCTGGAATCGGATATGTCCGGACTGACAGCAGAGTTTGTCAAAGCCCTGAAGGCAGAATTTGTAAGAGACGGGCAGAATACGGCAGTTTTCATTGCGCTGCCCTATATTATCAGGGAGGGCGATAGATCGGTTCTTTCCGCCATGATTCCCGTTTTAGCGGAGGCGGACGGTGTTTTGCTGCGCAATATGGAAGCGCTCGGCTGGCTGGAGGAGATATCGTATAAGGGACGGATAAGGACGGATGCAGGTGTCTATTGTTTTAACAAGAGAAGTCTGCAATTCATGCTGGAACAGGCAGAAGGCTGTTGTATTCCGTATGAACTGAACCGGAAAGAGTGCGGGCGGCTGCTTGAAGGCACAGATGCCGGCAGGTTGGAAAAGGCTGTGTACGGCAGAATTCCGTTGATGATAACGGCAAACTGCATTGCAAAAACATATGGGCAGTGTAGCAAAGGGACAAAGGAAACAGAAAACGTACAGAACAGGATTTTACGATTGCAGGATCGCTATCACAAGACATTTCCTGCTGTCGTCTGCTGCAGGCATTGTTATAATGTCATTTATAATGCAGTCCCCCTTTCCCTGCACGATATGGTTTCGGAGGGAAAAGCAAAAACGTCCATGCGGCTTGCATTTACCGTGGAGACGGGACAGGAAACAGAAAGGATACTGCGTTTTTTTGCCGATGCGCAAAAAGGAATTTTGGGACAGCCGCCCTATGCGGAATATACGCTTGGACATGAAAAGAGGGGCGTAGAATAGCATTCGATAAAAACAGTTGCGCAGACAGGCGGATTAGACTATACTTTAAACAGGTCAAGTAATTGGCACACCAGGAGCAGGAGGTATTGCAATGATAGAAGCGACCAGTTGCGGCGGTGTGGTTATTTTCCGGGGGAAGATTCTCCTTTTGTATAAAAATTTTAAGAACAAATACGAAGGATGGGTGTTGCCCAAGGGAACAGTGGAGAACGGCGAAGAGTTTAAGGAGACGGCGCTTAGAGAGGTGCTGGAGGAATCAGGTGCACAGGCATCGATCATGAAATATATTGGAAAGAGTGAATACAGCTTTTATGTACCTGAAGATGTCGTGGAAAAAGAAGTACACTGGTATCTGATGATGGCAGACAGCTATTACAGTAAGCCACAGCGTGAGGAATATTTTATCGATTCCGGATATTATAAATACCATGAGGCATATCATCTGTTAAAATTTCCCAATGAAAAGCAGATATTAGAAAAAGCCTACGAGGAATATCAGGAATTAAAGAAAAACAATTTGTGGGGAAGCAGAAGGTATTACTGACCGGTGAATTTTTACATTCACCGGTATACCACAAGCTTGTTTTCAGGGAAGATAAGGAGTGCGTTATGGAGTGGTATCCGCGTCTATACATCGGAGAGTCAATCAAGCATCCGGATAAGCTGATACATAAATTAAAAAAACATAACAAATTTTTAGATGCTTATGTGATTATATTGTCGCGAAACCCTTCCGACCAGCTTGAAATTCACAAGGCGGGGTATCTTGCCCAGAAATATTACAGGAAGAATCCGCCTTATGTAATCGGTATTGCAGGAAGCTATGACGAAGCGGTTGCACTTGTGGTAAAGATTGCCGAGGAGGCATATGCTGCACAGGGAAACTGCCGGTTAAAGGAGTATCTGAAATGTTACATGTAATACTGCAAATACTTGCCATAATCGGCATAGTACTGTTATGCATATTGGGGCTTTTCATTCTGCTTGTCCTTCTGATTCTGTTTGTCCCAATCCGATATCGGGCAGAGGGAAGCAAGAGCGGTGAAGAGATCAGGCTGAAGGTAAGGGTGAGTTATCTTCTCAGGCTGATAACGATACGCTTCGAATATCCGAAGCCCGGTAGCGTGATTGCGCGGCTTTTTGGAATCAAAGTGTTCGATACGGCGAAAAAGCCGAAGGAAGACGGCGACAGGAAAAATAAAAAGAAAAAGAAGATAGAAAATGTGTGCGACAGCCATGATGAAACGGTGCAGAAAACGGAAGCTGCCGCCGCAAAGACGGAGAAAGCGCAAACAGATGCCGTAAAGGCAGACAAAGCTGACATTGCGGAGGATACTGCCGCCGAAACGGAAGCAGAGCCTGTAAATGAAGATTCCTCTGATACAGCAGAAGAGGAAGTCAAGGAAAAACTCTCTTTTCGCGATAAAATCAAAAAGATAATATACACAATACAGAAATTCTGTGATAAGATAAAGCATATTAAGGATACAATCAAAGAAATTGCAGAAAATATATCATACTATAAAAAGGTAATCACGCAGACGGAAAATGAAAAGCTGTACGGCAGGGTAAAGGACAGGATTTTTAAGGTATTAAAAAGCATCCGTCCCAGAGTATTGAGAGCATCTCTCCATGTCGGCACAGGTTCTCCGGATACAACAGGGTATCTTTGCGCACTCTACGGTATGCTGCTTCCCGTATTGGGTAATAATGTAATACTGGATGCAGACTTCGAAGAGGCTGTGTGGGAGGGCGAGTTTTTCCTGAAAGGGCGGATTACCGTGTTTACCCTTCTGCGCCATGCAGTCGGGCTGTTACTGGACAAACAGCTTCGTGTTTTTGTGAAGCAGCTTAAAAGGGAGGAATAAAGATGGCAGAAAATCAGTTCAGCGGAGTAGTGGAGGCATTGATGAAAGGGATGGATACCGTACTGTCCACCAAAACAGTGGTCGGTGAAGCAACACAGATTGGCGACACCATTATCCTGCCTCTGGTAGACGTATCTTTTGGCGTAGGAGCGGGCGCAGGAATAAACGGCGAGAAAAAAACCCAGAATGGCGCCGGCGGCCTTGGCGGTAAAATGACACCGAGTGCCGTTCTTGTCATAGGAAAGAACGGTTCAACCAAGCTTGTAAACATCAAGAACCAGAATACCGTTACCAAGGTACTGGATATGATTCCGGATTTGGTAGATCGGTTCACTACAAAAAAAGAAGAGATGATTCCCGACGAGGAAGCAGTGGATATTGCTTTTCCTGAAAAAGAAGCGAATTAATACACATTTTCATGCGCCCCGGCATATCTTATATAGATAGCAGTTTGGGATTGTGCCGCATGGACAAAAAAAAATTAGTAGGGCTTTTGGCTTTTTTTATAGCGGTTGGCATGTTGATAATGCTGTTTCTTCACAATGATTTTGTGGGCATTATCATTATTGCGCTGCTTCTGTTTATAGGATATAGCTGTTACAGCAGCTGCTGACAGCAAGTAGTGGAGAAGCAACATGAAGGACATTGAGACGATACTTTCGGCAGATGAACCGGAAGAGCTGAAAGAATTGAAAACCTTTCTGTTTAAAGAAAATATAAGAATTAATGATAAGCTGCGGGAACTCACTGAGCTGGAAAAACAGTTTCACGCAGAGAAAACGCAGTTTAAAACAGAGACGGATGCACTGATGCGGAAGATTGCTTTGGAGCAGAAG
>CAMWLB010000144.1 GCA_947174985.1 uncultured Lachnospiraceae bacterium
GAAGACCCTGTGTGATATCGTCACCGGCAACACCGCCCGTATGGAAGGTACGCATGGTAAGCTGTGTACCGGGCTCACCGATGGACTGTGCCGCAATGATGCCGACCGCCTCGCCGACCTGTACCGCCTCACCAGTTGCCATGTTAGCGCCGTAGCATTTTGCACAGATACCGTTATGGGAACGGCAGGTCAGAATAGTACGAATCTTGACCTCTTCAATCGGCTCTCCCTCGGCATTTACACCAACACTCAAAATTTTAGCAGCGCGGCTCGGCGTAATCATATGGTTGTGCTTTACAATCATATTGCCGTCTTTATCGTAAATATCCTCACAGGAAACACGTCCTGTGATTCTGTCCTTCAATCCTTCAATGGTTTCCTTGCCGTCCATAAAGGCTTTGACCCACATGCCCGGGATATCATCCCTGCCCTCACTGCAGTCGATTTCCCTGATGGAAAGCTCCTGTGACACGTCAACCATACGTCTGGTCAGATAACCGGAGTCCGCGGTACGCAGCGCGGTATCGGACAGACCCTTTCTTGCACCGTGAGCAGACATAAAGTACTCCAGTACGTCCAGTCCTTCACGGAAGTTTGACTTGATGGGCAGCTCGATGGTACGTCCGGTGGTATCCGCCATCAGACCACGCATACCTGCAAGCTGTTTGATCTGCTGATTGGAACCACGGGCACCGGAGTCAGACATCATAAAGATGTTGTTGTACTTATCCAGTCCGCCAATCAGCCTGTCAGTCAGCTCCTTATCCGTCTCATTCCACGTCTCTACCACCGCACGGTATCTCTCCTCCTCGGTGATAAGACCACGACGGAAGTTTGTGGAAATTTTATCCACCGTCGCCTGCGCCTGTGCAAGCAGCTCGGGCTTCTCAGCAGGCACCGTCATATCGGAAATGGATACAGTCATCGCCGCTCTGGTAGAGTATTTGTAGCCCATGGACTTGATATAGTCAAGTACCTCTGCATTCTTGAATGCGCCATGGGTGTTGATTACCTTTTCCAGAATCTGCTTCAGACCCTTTTTGCCGACATGGAAGTCCACTTCCAGCTTTAAGAAGTTTTCAGGGTCGCTTCTGTCCACAAAACCCAAATCCTGCGGAAGCACTTCGTTGAAGATAAAGCGTCCCAAGGTGGACTCCACAATGCCAGACACCTCTTCACCGTCCTCGCGCTTCTTGGTAACTCTTACCTTGATGCGGGACTGCAGGGTAATTGCCTGATTCTCATATGCCAGTATTGCTTCGTTTACATTCTTAAAATATTTGCCTTCGCCCTTAGCGCCCTCTCTCTCCTGTGTCAGATAGTAGATACCAAGCACCATATCCTGCGTCGGAACCGCTACGGGACCGCCATCGGAAGGTTTTAACAGGTTGTTCGGGGAGAGCAGCAGGAAACGGCACTCCGCCTGTGCTTCCACGGACAAAGGAAGGTGAACCGCCATCTGGTCGCCGTCAAAGTCGGCATTGAACGCGGTACATACCAGAGGATGCAGCTTAATTGCCTTACCCTCTACCAGAATCGGCTCGAACGCCTGAATACCAAGTCTGTGCAGGGTAGGTGCACGGTTCAGCATAACCGGATGCTCCTTGATTACCTCTTCCAGCACATCCCATACACTGGTGTCCAGTCTCTCCACCAGCTTCTTTGCATTTTTAATGTTCTGGCTGATGCCTCTTGCCACCAGCTCCTTCATCACAAAGGGCTTAAACAGCTCGATCGCCATCTCCTTGGGCAGACCGCACTGGTAAATCTTTAACTCAGGACCAACCACGATAACGGAACGTCCGGAATAGTCCACACGCTTGCCCAGAAGGTTCTGACGGAAACGTCCCGACTTACCCTTTAACATGTCTGACAGGGACTTCAACGCTCTGTTGCCTGGCCCTGTCACAGGACGTCCACGCCTGCCGTTGTCAATCAGGGCATCCACAGCCTCCTGCAGCATCCTCTTTTCATTGCGGACAATGATATCGGGCGCACCCAGCTCCAGAAGCCTCTTTAAACGGTTGTTTCTGTTGATAATTCTTCTGTATAAGTCATTCAAATCAGACGTTGCAAAACGTCCGCCGTCCAACTGTACCATAGGACGGATATCGGGCGGGATAACAGGGATGACATCCAAAATCATCCACTCCGGCTGGTTGCCGGACTCACGGAATGCCTCCACCACCTCAAGCCGCTTGATGATACGGGCACGCTTCTGTCCGGTGGATTCCTTCAGTCCGGTCTTTAATTCCTCTGCTTCCAGCTCCAAATCAATCGCCTGCAAAAGCTCCTTGATTGCTTCCGCACCCATTCCTACGCGAAATTTATTGCCCCAGGTTTCCCTTGCATCCTGATATTCCTTTTCGGAGAGAATCTGCTTATACTCCAGATTGGAGCTTCCTGCATCCAATACAATATAGGAAGCAAAGTAAAGCACCTTCTCCAGCACTCTGGGCGACAGATCAAGAATCAGTCCCATACGGCTGGGGATTCCCTTAAAATACCAAATATGGGAAACAGGAGCCGCCAGTTCAATATGTCCCATACGCTCCCTGCGCACGCTCGCCTTAGTTACCTCAACACCGCAACGGTCGCAGACAACGCCTTTATACCTAATCTTCTTATATTTACCACAATGACATTCCCAGTCCTTGTTCGGTCCGAAAATCTTTTCACAGAACAAACCGTCTCTCTCAGGCTTTAAAGTTCTGTAATTGATGGTCTCAGGCTTTAAGACCTCACCCCTTGACCACTCCCTGATTTTTTCAGGGGAAGCCAAACCAATTTTAATGGCATCAAATGTCATGGGTTGATACACTTCATTTTTTATTTCCGACATCTATGGCACTCCCTTCCATGCTAAAGTCTATTTTAGAATTCGTCCAGCTCATCTACAAGAACTTCATCTTCGCCAAATTCCTCATCGAAATCGTCGTCCGCGCTTATCAGCTCGCCATCGTCGTCAAACTCCTGCTGCTGATAACCGAATTCATCAAGAGAATTCTTTTCATAGTCATCGTAGTCTTTTCTGTCACCTTCAATTTCGTATCGGTAATCGGTATCGTTGTAATCCACGCTTTCCATGATTTCAACTTCCGTGTTGTCCTCGCGCAATACCCGTACATCCAGACCGAGTGCCTGCAGTTCCTTGAGCAGAACCTTGAAGGATTCCGGAATACCGGGTTCAGGAATATTGTCGCCCTTGATGATCGCTTCGTAGGTCTTGACACGTCCCACCACATCATCGGACTTCACTGTCAGAATCTCCTGAAGCGTATAGGATGCGCCGTATGCCTCAAGCGCCCAAACCTCCATCTCACCGAAACGCTGTCCGCCGAACTGTGCTTTACCACCCAGAGGCTGCTGCGTAACCAGACTGTACGGTCCCGTGGAACGCGCATGAATCTTGTCGTCTACCAGATGGTGGAGCTTTAAGTAGTGCATGTGACCGATGGTAACCGGTCCGTCAAAATACTCTCCGGTTCTGCCGTCGCGCAGCCTTACCTTACCATCCCTTGAAATCGGAACGCCCTTCCAGAGCTTTCTGTGCTCTCTGTTGTCCGATAAGTACTGCAATACCTCAGGAAGCAGCTCCGCGCCATGCTTTTTCTCAAACTCTTCCCACTCCAAGTTGACGTAATCGTTCGCCAAATCCAGCGTATCCATGATATCCTGCTCGTTTGCGCCGTCAAATACAGGCGTTGCCACATTGAAGCCAAGCGCCTTTGCAGCCAGAGACAGATGGATTTCCAGTACCTGTCCAATGTTCATACGGGAAGGCACGCCGAGCGGATTTAACACGATGTCAAGCGGACGTCCGTTGGGCAGATAGGGCATATCCTCCACAGGAAGCACACGGGAAACAACACCCTTGTTACCATGACGGCCTGCCATCTTGTCACCTACGGAAATCTTTCTCTTCTGTGCGATGTAAATGCGGACTGCCTGATTGACGCCGGGAGACAGTTCATCACTGTTTTCCCTTGTAAATACCTTGGCGTCCACAACAATACCATATTCGCCGTGGGGAACCTTCAGGGAAGTATCCCTTACTTCTCTCGCCTTTTCGCCGAAAATAGCACGCAGAAGTCTTTCTTCTGCCGTAAGCTCGGTTTCTCCTTTCGGTGTCACTTTGCCTACCAAAATATCACCGGCACGAACTTCTGCACCGATACGGATAATGCCCCTGTCGTCCAAATCCTTTAGGGCATCGTCACCAACGCCCGGAACGTCTCTCGTGATTTCCTCAGGCCCTAATTTGGTGTCACGGGCTTCCGCCTCATATTCTTCAATGTGCACAGAGGTATAAACATCCTCCTGCACCAGTCTCTCGCTTAACAGTACGGCGTCCTCGTAGTTGTAGCCTTCCCAGGTCATAAATCCAATCAGCGGATTTTTGCCCAGTGCCAGCTCGCCTTCAGAGGTGGACGGACCGTCTGCAATCACCTGTCCCTCTGCTACATGGTCGCCTTTAAATACAATCGGCTTCTGATTGTAGCAGTTGCTCTGGTTACTTCTCGTAAACTTGGAAAGACGGAATTCTTCCTTCTCCCCGTCGTCATAGGTAATCTTTATCAAATTGGAAGATACGTAGCTGATGGTACCTGCTTTTTTCGCAATCACGCAGACACCGGAGTCAACTGCAACCTTCGGCTCCATACCGGTTCCTACTACCGGTGCTTCCGTCACCAGAAGGGGAACCGCCTGACGCTGCATGTTGGAGCCCATCAGCGCACGGTTTGCATCGTCGTTTTCAAGGAAAGGAATCAACGCCGTAGCCACGGAAAATACCATCTTAGGCGACACGTCCATATAATCAAACATCGCCTTGGGATATTCCTGCGTCTCAGCACGGTAACGTCCGGATACGGAATTACGGACAAAATGCCCTTCCTCGTCCAACGCCTCATTCGCCTGCGCTACATGGTAATTGTCCTCTTCGTCCGCCGTCATATAGACAACCTCGTCGGTAACACGGGGATTCGCCGGATCAGATTTATCAATCACACGGTAAGGTGCTTCCACAAAACCATACTCATTGATTCGCGCATAGCTTGCCAGTGAGTTGATCAGACCGATGTTGGGACCTTCAGGCGTCTCAATCGGGCACATCCTGCCATAGTGGGAGTAATGTACGTCACGAACCTCAAATCCGGCACGCTCTCTGGAAAGACCGCCGGGTCCTAACGCCGACAGACGTCTCTTGTGTGTCAACTCGCCCAAAGGATTGTTCTGATCCATAAACTGGGAAAGCTGTGAAGAGCCAAAGAACTCCTTTACGGCTGCGGTAACGGGTTTGATATTAATCAGGGACTGCGGTGACACCTCTTCCGTGTCATGCGTCGTCATTCTCTCCCTTACCACTCTCTCCATTCTGGAAAGACCGATGCGGTACTGGTTCTGTAAAAGCTCGCCAACCGCACGGATACGTCTGTTGCCGAGGTGGTCAATATCGTCACCATTGCCCAGACCATATTCCAAATGGATATTATAATTAATGGAAGCAAAAATATCTTCCTTTGTAATATGCTTCGGTATCAGCTCATGCACGTTTTTCCGAATTGCCTCGGCAAGCGCCTCCGCATCCTCGGAAAACTCTTCGAGAATCTGTGCCAGAACAGGATAATATACCTTTTCCGTGATGCCCAGTTCCCTGGGATTGCAGTCCACAAAGTGACGGATATCTACCATCATATTGGACAGTACTTTGACGTTCCGCTCCTCTGTCTGCACATACACAAAAGGCACAGCAGAATTCTGAATGTCGTCAGCCAGTTCTGCACTCACCGTCGTGCCCGCCGATGCGAGTACCTCGCCTGTGGAAGGGTCCACAACATCCGCCGCCAGAACCTGATTTCTGATTCTGTTTCTGAGGGACAACTTTTTATTGAACTTATATCTGCCGACTTTCGCCAAATCATATCTTCTGGGGTCAAAAAACATAGCATTGATAAGGCTCTCCGCACTTTCCACGCTCAAAGGCTCGCCGGGACGGATTTTTTTGTACAGTTCAAGCAGACCCTCCTGATAATTCTCAGAAGTGTCCTTTGTAAAGCTTGCCTCTATCTTGGGCTCGTCACCAAACACCTCACGGATTTCGTCATTGGTGCCAATGCCAAGCGCCCTGATAAGAACGGTAATGGGTACTTTTCTGGTTCTGTCCACACGTACATAGAAAACGTCGTTGGAATCTGTCTCGTACTCCAGCCATGCACCACGGTTGGGAATTACGGTACAGGAAAACAGTCTCTTTCCGATTTTGTCATGTCCGATAGCATAGTAGATTCCGGGAGAACGCACCAACTGGCTTACGATAACACGCTCTGCACCGTTGATGATAAAGGTTCCGGTTTCCGTCATCAGGGGAAGGTCGCCCATGAAAATTTCATGCTCGCTGATTTCTTCCTTTTCCTTGTTGTACAGACGCACCTTTACTTTGAGAGGAGCCGCGTAATTGGCATCCCGCTCCTTGCATTCTTCAATAGAATACTTTACATCTTTTTCACACAATTCAAAATCCACGAATTCCAGACTCAGGGAACCGCTGTAATCCGCAATCGGAGAGATGTCGTCAAATACCTCTTTCAGGCCTTCTTTCAAAAACCACTGATAGGAGTCCTTCTGGACTTCAATCAGATTAGGCATTTCCAAAACCTCTTTTTGTCGTGAATAACTCATACGTATGTTTTTGCCTGCGGCAATGGGACGTATTCTGTTTTTTTCCATTGACATTTCACCCCGTTCTTATATGATTTTAACCCTATTCTACCGGTATTTCACACGCAAAATAGACATAACACACCACAATAGTGCACTATCCATATTACTACAAATTGGAAAAGGCGTCAAGGAATTTTTTTGTGCGGCGGTGAAAAAGTTGGGTTGCGGTGGCTCTATTCAGTTTTGCTGCTAGTCACAAAGAGGGTTACAGCGAGGGACGCCCGTACAGCAAGCGGTTACCAAGGAGCCGCGCTCTCGCGAAGCAAAAAACGTAGCAGACGCTAAGCTCGAAAGGACCTCGCTAAGCGCTGACGTTTTTTAATGGGCTCCTTCGGGAACCGCTTGCTGTACGGGCTGTCGCCAGCTGTTGCCGCTGCCGCGCTATCTCAGCGAATCTGCATTTGCGGCGGTTTTATCGCGCCGCAAATGCGGATGGAGTAAGGGAGCAAGGACGAAGGTATACGCAATTTGGGGATTTTCAGGCGGATACACTTTCATCAAAATACATAAGTCGCCTGCTGAAAGCAGCGGCTTATGGCGGTATTGCCTCACCGCCTATAATCCGCAAGAGTGCGCCATCGCGCCCTATCCCACACGCCTTGCGGCGGAGGCGCAGCCAATCGCCGCGCACTGCCGTTTCCAGCCAGCGACAGCCCGCGCGGCGGACTGTTCCGAAGGAGCCCGTTAAAAAGCGTTGGTACTTAGCGAGGTTCTTTCGAGCTTAGTACCACTACGCTTTTTTCCGAGCGAGAGCGCGGCTCCTTGGGAACAGTCTGCCGCACGGGCGTCCCCCGCTGCAACCCCAGTCTCTGATACCCAACTCCGCGCCCACGAGACAAAGGCGAAGATCCG
>CAMWLB010000145.1 GCA_947174985.1 uncultured Lachnospiraceae bacterium
AGAGAAAACAGAGGTCGGGAAAAAGGACTTTGCGCAGGTATGTGGGCAGGAAAGCGCTAAGCGGGCGGCGGAGGTGGCTGCTGCGGGATTCCACCATCTACTGCTGGCCGGAGCGCCGGGGACGGGAAAGACCATGATTGCAGAACGGATTCCCGGAATTCTGCCGCCTATGTCGGAAGAAGAGAAGCTGGAGGTGTCTGCCATCTACAGTATTGCAGGAAAACTGGAATCGGAAGGACTGATGGAAAACCGTCCGTTTCTTGCACCGCACCATACCGTATCGCCGCAGGCAATGGCGGGCGGCGGGCGAATCCCGCGCCCCGGGCTTTTGTCCCTTTCTCATCGCGGAATCCTGTTTTTAGATGAGATGCCGGAGTTTTCTTCCGCCGTTCTGGAGGTGCTCCGCCAGCCCATGGAGGAAAGAAAAGTGCATATCGACAGAAGCCACGGCTCTTATACCTATCCGGCGGATTTTATGCTGGTGTGCGCCATGAATCCCTGCCCTTGCGGCTATTTTCCGGATAGAAACCGCTGCAACTGTTCGCCGGCAGATATCCGACGTTATCTGGGACGGATATCCGGTCCGATTTTAGACCGGATTGACATGATAACGGAGGCGGCGCCCGTTGCGGTGAAAGATTTGTATGAGGCAAAGGCGGGGGAAGATACCGATACCATCAGGCAGCGGGTTCTGCAGGCGCGGGAAAGGCAGCAGTTCCGCTATCGGGGAAGCCGTTACCGCTTTAACGGGGAACTTCCCGGGAGCGAGGTAAAAAAGTACTGTTTTCCGACTTATGACGGACAGCGTTTTCTGGAGCAGATGGCAGAAGCAGGGCAGATTAGCGCCAGAGCCTTTCACAAGATATTGCGGCTTGCGCGGACGGCGGCCGATTTGGAGGGCAGTGAGGAAATCGGACAGGCGCATCTGGCGGAGGCCATCTGTTACAACAGCGGAAGACGGCGCTTTTGGAACCTGACGGCAATTTAACAAAATTTCTATGGAAAAGCGAAGGAGGCATATTTGCAAAAGAAAGAGGAAATACAGGCACAGCAGCCGTTTGCCCATTGGTTAAACAGTGTAGAAGGAATCGGCGGCGCATGGGCGAGGCGGCTGGTTGCGTTTTTTGGAACACCGGAAGAGGTGTATCGGGCAGGTGAAAAAAGCCTTTTGGCAGTGGTTGGGAGCAGCAGGCTGGAAGGATTATTAAAGGCGCAGAAAAATGAGGTATACGAGGCGTATGAAAGTATGGCGAGGGATAACATTGTGTTTATCCCCTGCTATCATCCGGATTATCCGAAGCGGCTTTTACAGATTCCGGACAGTCCCTTTGGCATCTATGTAAAGGGAAGGATGTTGAAGGACAGTGAGAGAAGCGTGGCGATAGTCGGAGCAAGAAACTGTTCGGCGTATGGCAGGTATGTGGCGGATGCCTTTGCGAGAGAGCTTGCAAAGGAAGGGGTGGCGGTGATAAGCGGCATGGCAAAGGGGATTGACGGAGTGGCGCAGAACGGCGCGCTTGCCGTCGGGGGCAGAACCTATGCCGTGCTGGGCTGCGGCGTGGATATCTGTTATCCGGCGTCCCATGAAAAGCTTTATGAGGAAATCAGCAGAACGGGAGGGGTTCTGTCTACTTATCCGCCCCAAACGGCACCGACGCCGAAACACTTTCCGCCGCGTAACCGGATTATCAGCGGCCTTTCTGACGCCGTTCTGGTGGTGGAGGCAAGACAGAAGAGCGGAACGCTGATAACAGTGGATATGGCGCTGGAGCAGGGACGCGAGGTCTATGTGGTGCCCGGGCGGATAACGGACAGACTGAGCGACGGCTGTAACCGGCTGCTTTTGCAGGGAGCAGGCATGGCGCTTTCTCCGGCACAGATGATAAAGGAGCTTTCGGGAACCGTGTGGAGAAGCTGTCCGCAAGAGGCGCAGGATGGGGCAGATTCCTGTGTGAAAGGCGTGGCGGCAGGAAACACAGCGGCAGAAAAATGCAGCGGGCAGGAAAAAGCGATGCTTTCTTTGCTTGATTTTTATCCCATATCCATGGAACAGATATACATAATGGCACAGAATGAGAAACTCTTGTGCGGACTTAAGCTGCCGCAGCTTATGGAGCTTCTCTTAAAGCTTATTGCAAGAGACATGGTAGCGGACGAGGGCGGCTATTACGGGTTGAAAAAACCGATATAAGCGTTGTCCCTGGGTGAAAATTGTTATATAATAACAGGGATTAAAAAGTTAGGAATAAAGCAAGTAGGAGGAAAAAGGGAAAATGAAAGAACTGATGGATTTGGTAAAGGAATTAAGTTTTGTACGGGTGGCCGGAAGCGCAGAAGAGAAAAAGGCAGCAGAGCTGATTGTGAGGGAAATCGACGGAATTGCAGAGGAAGAGAAAAAAGAATTGCGTGGAGAATATATGACTTTCACAATTCCGGATGCGAAGGTTGAAAAGTGCTCTGTATGGGCAGCCGGAAGGGAAATTTCATGTGAGCCTTTTTTGCGTTCGGGCAATATTGACAGAGAGTGTGAACTGGTCTACTTGGATGGCGCTTCCGAGATTGATTTTGCCGGAGTCGGGAATTTAGAAGGTAAGGCGGTGCTGCTCAATAGACTTGTTGACGAGGATGTCTATAAACGTCTGGTAGAGCATAATGCTTCGGCATTTTTGACTTTACAGGGAAAGTATTATTTTTCGGAGAAGGAGGCTTCCCTGTATCCCAAAAGGTTGCGGGAGCATTTCAGCAGGAATGGAGTCATACCAGGATTTATGATTACGGCGGCAGACGCTCTCTGGCTGATACAGGAGGAAGTGGATAAGGTGCGGCTTACGCTGGAGCAGGAGGATACGGAACCGGAAAGCAGGAATGTATCGGTAGTGATAGAAGGCACTGATTTGAAAGAGGAAAGCATTGTGCTCACAGCACATTATGATTCTGTTCCCGTAGGTGCGGGTGCCTGGGATAATGCTACCGGTGCGGTGGCGCTTCTGGCAATTTTGAAGTATTTTACGGCGAATCCGCCTAGAAGGACATTTCGGTTTTTATGGTGTGGCAGCGAGGAATTGGGGCTTTTGGGTTCCAAAGCATATGTGGAACAGCAAAAAGAGCTGCTTGACGGGATTGGATTCTGTTTTAATTTTGACATGTGCGGCACAGCTTTGGGTGCAAACAGAATTATGGTTACGGGAGAAAAGGAACTGCAGACATTTGTGGAGCAGTATTGTAAAATAACAGGTTATTCTGCAGACATAGAGGCAGGCGTTCACTCCAGCGATTCGGCTCCTTTTTGTGATAATGGTATTCCGGCGGTAGGGCTGAGCAGAGGGACAGCCACGGCGGAGATTCATACCATACATGACCTGCTTCCGACACTCAGCGAAAAGGCAATGCGCAAAAATGTGGCGTTTGCAGTTCAAATGATTGGCGATGTGGCAAATGCGGCAGTACTGCCTGTCAAAAAAGGAATGTCGGAGGAGATGAAGAAGGAATTGGATGAATATTTCCATCGTGAGAAGGAGAAAGAGTCCAAATAAAAAGGAAAGGCGCGGTATCGGCATGACAAGAGAACATACAAGAACAGTCAAAATAGGAAATTGCATCATCGGCGGCGGCAATCCGGTGCTGATTCAGTCCATGACCAACACGCCGACACAGGATATAGCGGCTACGGTGGCGCAGATAAGGCGGCTCACCGAAGCGGGCTGTGAGATTGTGCGGTGTACGGTGCCGGATATGGAGGCTGCAAGGGCGCTTGCTGAGATAAAAAAGCAGATAACCATTCCTCTGGTGGCGGATATCCATTTTGACTATAAAATGGCGATTGCTGCCATGGAAAATGGCGCGGATAAAATCAGGATTAATCCGGGCAATATCGGTAGCAGGGAAAAGGTGCTTGCCGTGGTGAATACGGCAAAAGAAAGAGAGATTCCCATCCGAATCGGCGTGAACAGCGGCTCTTTGGAGAAGCCGCTTCTCGAAAAACACGGCGGCGTGACGGCGGAAGGTATTGTGGAGAGCGCGCTGGATAAGGTACA
This sequence comes from uncultured Lachnospiraceae bacterium, assembly GCA_947174985.1. Taxonomy (GTDB): domain Bacteria; phylum Bacillota; class Clostridia; order Lachnospirales; family Lachnospiraceae; genus Acetatifactor. The sequence continues at coordinate 4,035 of CAMWLB010000145.1, forward strand.
TATGATAGAGGATATGGGGTATGACAATCTGGTTATCAGCATCAAGTCCTCCGATGTACTGATGTGTGTAAAGGCGCACGAGCTGCTCGCCCGGCAGACAGACTATCCGCTCCATGTGGGCATCACGGAGGCGGGGACGCTCTGGTCGGGCAATATCAAATCGGGCATTGGGCTTGGCATCATCCTGTATCAGGGCATCGGCGATACCGTGCGGGTCTCTTTGAGCGGTGATCCGGTGGAGGAGATTAAGTCGGCAAAGCTTCTGCTGCGGACACTTGGGCTTAGGAAGGGCGGAATCGAAGTGGTATCCTGTCCTACCTGCGGCAGGACGAAAATAGATTTAATCAGCCTGGCAAATCAGGTGGAAACCATGGCGGCGGCGTATCCCTACGATATCAAGGTGGCGGTTATGGGCTGTGTGGTGAACGGACCCGGCGAGGCCAGAGAGGCCGATTTGGGAATTGCAGGAGGCATCGGGGAAGGTCTTTTGATAAAAAAAGGCGAAATCATAAGAAAGGTGCCGGAAGGAGAGCTGCTTGCCGCCTTAAAGGGCGAGCTGGATAATTGGAGCGTATCATAGATGGGTAAGACATTTTTTGAAGTATTTCCGACGCTTGCGTTGGATGTGCAGATAAAGCAGCAGATGGAGCAGGTGGAGGTGGAAAAGATTACGTCCACCTCGCGCAGGGATTTTCTGCGCATTTATATCTGCAGCAGCCATTTGATTCAGAAGGAAATCATACTGAAGCTGGAACGGGAAATCAAAGAACAGCTTTTTAAAAAGGCTGCCATGACAATAAAAATATATGAGAAGTTTCAGCTTTCCGTCCAGTACACGCCGGAGAAGTTTTTTGATGTGTATCAGGAAAGCATCTTGATGGAGCTTAAGGAGTATGACCACATTCTGTATAATGCCGTAAAAGGAGCAGATATCCTCTTTGATAAGGAGGGAATTGTTGCGATTACGGTCAAGGACACAGTGCTGGTGCGCAGCAAATCGGAGGAGCTTGTGCGGATTCTGGAAAAGATATTCAATGACCGCGCAGGTTTTGCGGTGACAGTGCAGCTCTCCTACAAGGAAGCCGAGACAGGGAAGTATGAAAAAGAGGACGAACAGAAAATCGCCATGGAGGTGGCGGTCATTTCCGCGCGGTTAAACGGAAGCGGAGAAAACGTGCGGGCAGAAGGGCAGACTTTCTCCGGTGCGGACGAAGCGAAAAAGGCAGGCGGTGAGGACTTTGTCAAAGCAGAAACGGGCGTGTTGTCTGATAAAGGCGCGGAGTTAAAAGGCGGCAGGGGAAAGGCGGCAGCAGGCACGGGCGGAAAGAGGCAGTGGGAAGGAAAACGGCCGGAAGCAAAACAGGAGAAAGGGCAGGGGGGCAAAAGCGCTTACAAGCGTTCTGACAATCCGGACGTGCTCTATGGCAGGGATTTTGATGAGGAAGCCATTAAAATCGAAGATATCATTGGTGAGATGGGCGAAGTGGTTATCCGCGGCAAAATTGCCAATTTTGACAAGCGGGATATCCGGAACGAAAAGACGATTCTCTTCTTTGATGTGACGGATTTTACGGATACCCTGACGGTAAAGCTGTTTGTGGCGACGGAGAATGTGCCGGAAATCAGCGCTGTATTAAAACCAGGGAGCTTTGTCAAAATCAAAGGCATTGCCATGATGGATAAATTTGACCATGAACTGACCATAGGTTCTATTGCGGGCATCAAAAAGATTCCCGATTTTACGGTGAGCAGGGTGGACACTTCCACGAAAAAAAGGGTGGAGCTTCACTGTCACACCAAAATGAGCGATATGGACGGGGTTTCGGAGGCGAAGGATATTGTAAAGCGGGCATACAAGTGGGGGCATCCCGCCATTGCCATTACGGACCACGGCGTTGTGCAGGGCTTTACGGACGCAAATCATGTCTGGGACGATTTGTGGAAGGAAGAAAAGGGAAAAAGAAAAGAGCGCGGGGAAAAAGCGGATAAGCAGGATTTCTTTAAGGTCATTTACGGTGTGGAAGCGTATATTGTGGACGACTTAAAGGAAATTGTGACCGGAGACAAAGGGCAGGGGCTTGATGAAACCTATGTGGTATTCGATATCGAGACCACAGGTTTTTCCCCAATCAACAACAGGATTATTGAAATTGGCGCGGTAAAGGTGCGGGACGGAGAAATTCTGGACAGGTATTCCACCTTTGTCAATCCGGATGTGCCGATTCCTTTTGAAATAGAAAAGCTGACCAGTATCAATGATGCCATGGTGATGGATGCGCCTAAGATAGAAGAAGTGCTGCCACAGTTTCTTGCGTTCTGCGAGGGTACGGTCATGGTGGCGCATAATGCGTCCTTTGACATGAGCTTTATCAGGGAAAATGCGGCAAGGCAGGGATTTCCCACTGACTTTACCTATGTAGACACGATGGTGATTTCCCGTGTGCTTCTGCCGAATCAGAACAAGCACACGCTGGATGCGCTGTGCAAAACATTCCAGGTTTCGCTGGAAAACCATCACAGGGCTGTGGACGATGCGGAGGCAACCGCCCATATTTTCCTGAAATTCATGGGGATGCTCGCGGAGGAGAAGATAAGCACCTTGAAGGAGCTTAATACCTTTGCGCGTCCGTCCGTGGAGAATATCAGCCGTCTGCATCCTTACCACTGCATTATTCTGGCAAAGAACGATTTAGGGCGGATTAATCTGTACAGACTGGTGTCCATGTCCCATTTAAAGTATTTTAACAGGCAGCCAAAGGTGCCGAAGAGTGAAATTTTGAAGCTGCGGGACGGGCTGATTATCGGAAGTGCCTGTGAAGCGGGAGAACTGTATCGCGCCCTGCTGGAAGGAAGGGGCGATTCAGAGATTGCCGGTATTGTGGGATTTTACGATTATCTGGAAATACAGCCTTTGGGCAACAACCACTTTATGATAGAGTCGGAGAAGCATCCGAATATCCAGTCAGAGGAAGACCTGATGGAAATGAACCGGAAGATAGTAAAACTGGGAGAGCAGTTCCACAAGCCGGTAGTGGCAACCTGTGACGTACATTTTCTGGATCCGGAGGATGAGGTGTACCGGCGTATCATTATGGCGGGAAAGGGCTTTGAAGATGCGGACAATCAGGCGCCGCTCTATTTGCGGACGACGGAGGAGATGCTGTCGGAGTTTGCCTATCTGGGCAGCGACAAGGCGGAGGAGGTGGTCATCACCAACACCAATCGGATTGCGGACATGATAGAGACCATAGCGCCGGTGCGTCCCGACAAGTGTGCGCCGGTGATTCCCGACTCTGATAAGACACTGAAGGCAATCTGCTATAATAAGGCGCATGAGCTCTATGGAAAAGAACTGCCCAAAATTGTGGAGGAGCGTCTGGAAAAGGAATTGCACTCCATTATCACAAACGGCTTTGCCGTGATGTATATTATTGCGCAGAAACTGGTTTGGAAATCGGTGGAGGACGGCTATCTCTGTATATTATACAAATCTC
>CAMWLB010000146.1 GCA_947174985.1 uncultured Lachnospiraceae bacterium
AAGAACTGATTATTGTGGACACAGGCTCGACGGACAAAACCATGCAGCTTGCAGCCGCTTATCCAAATGTAAAGCTGTATGAATTTGCATGGATTGGTGATTTTGCGGCGGCAAGAAATTTTGCTTTTTCCAAGGCGTCACAGGAGTACATATATTCCGCGGATGCGGACGAGGTTCTGGATGAGACAAACAGGGAGCGCTTTCGCATATTGAAGGAAACGCTGCTTCCCGAGGTAGAAATTGTCCAGATGAAATATGGCAATCAATTACAGTTTGGAACGGTTTACAATTATGACGAGGAGTACAGGCCGAAGCTGTTTAAAAGGCAGCGTTCGTTTGTGTGGGAGGGTGCGATACATGAAACTATCTGTACGACTCCGGTTATCTATGACAGTGATATTGTGATTACCCATATGCCCGAAAATTCCCATGCCGGAAGGGATTTTGCTGCATTTGAAAGACTTGTGCAGAAAAAAGAGAGGCTTTCCAAGCGACTTCACAATATGTACGCAAAGGAGCTTTTTATTGCCGGAAAGGACGAGGATTTTGTACGGGCGGGCGGCTTTTTTATGGAATCGGCACAGGATACGGAAAGAGACGGCGAAGAAGTGAAAGAGGCGTGCCTGATAGCTGCCGCTGCTGCAAGAAGAGGCGGAGATACATACCGGTTTTTCAAATATGCAGTCAAAGTAATTGCAGACGAGGGCTGTTCGGAAATCTGCTGCGAACTGGGAGATTTTTATGCGGAAAATCAGGATTATGAGGAAGCCGCAATATGGTATTACAATGCCTGCTATGAGACAGAAGCGCTGTTGTCGCTGAAGAGCAAAGGAGCAGAAACGCTTGAAAAACTGGCGGTATGCTACGAAAAGCTGGGAATGCCTGAGGTGGCAGAAAGCTATCGGGCAGAAATCAAGTGACCGGGGAGCGATTGGTAAAAGTGTAGAAAAAACAGGGGGTAAATCTTGTGCAAGGTATACACTAGCCAAAAGAGAAAAAGCGTGTTAAGATAGCAATACACTACCTGTTGAGTTGAATGAAACGAGGAAGGGCAGAATGAAATTTCTGCCTTGGTCATCATTTGATTCAGGAGGTTTTTTTATGCAAAAAATGGAACATATTTTATGGCATGGCATTGTGATTGCGATAACTGCCGCCGCCATGTTCGTACTGACGTATCGGTATGCTTCTGCGGAGGAGATAGCTGGCGGAGAAGTGTATTTTACGCATTCTCATGTGTCGGGCTGCTGGACATTGGAAAAAGTCAGATGCTCCCGCAATCATTCTTTTAATTATCACACAAGTGAAAAGGAAACCTATCATTGCAGCAGTTGTAATGCACAAACGACGCATAATGTCGAGATAGATGTGCATCGCTGCGCAGATACGGGAGATACCTGGCAGGAAAACTGTTATACAAAGTGCAGTATATGCGGCACTATACATTCCACTTGGGGAGGGCTGCCCGGGGACACTCATTTCTACAATAAGCAGAAGCTCAACTGTGGACTTTCGCAGGGAGAGTGCACATCAAGCGTGAAGATCGTTGCAAGTGGTGCGTGGACAAATCAGGGCGTAACCCTTGAGGCAAAGCGGACTGTATTGAAAAATGATTTGTCGGACAGCGTAACCTTTAGCTGGGATGGCGGAACCCTTTTTGTGACGGAAAACGGCACTTATACGGTAAATGCTGTCAACGGTGTGGGCGCTTCTGTCACCGCATCCATTGAGATAAACTGTATCGACAAAAATGCGCCTGTTATTTTGTCAGTATCGGGAGATACGCAGGGGATGACGGCAAGCGGTATTTCCGTTTCTGTTATGGCAGAAGACAGCGAGAGCGGGTTGGCAGATGCGCCCTATTCCGTTGATGGCGGCGCGACTTGGACATCGGGTTCTTCCTTCTGGGTGGAGGAGGGACGGGTAGTCTCTTTGCGTGTCCGTGACAAGGCCGGAAATACAAGTGAAAAAATTATAAAAAGAGGCGATTTTCCCTATCCACCGCCGGCGCCGACACCACCACCGGCAACATCTGCACCTGTTCCGCAGACTACACCAGTGCCACAGCCGTCGGATACAAAGACCGATGGAGGGACAAAGAATACGGATATCCGGATTCCGGCAGGCGGTGAGGAAGACCGAGATAGCGGAGGGCTGTCTGAAGACGGAAGTCTGTCCGGTAATTCTCAAAATGCAAAAACAAGTGGAAATGGAAAAGAAGGAAGCGAAAAGTCAGAAGGCGGAATGGGAGGAAGCAGAAGACCTGAAAGTGGAAAGGAAGAAAATGGAAAACCTGAAAGAAGAATAGAAGGAAGTGAAAACCCCGAAAGCGGGAAGACGGGAAGTGAAAATGAGAAAACGACGGTAAATGCAGGTGGAAGCGGAAAGCAGCCGCAGATATTAATTTTAAAAGAAGATGTGCAAGAGAGTAACACGGGAAGAGGCTTCCGTGTGGTGCGTATGGACAAGGCACAGGCAGCGGGCACGACAGATAGAAGTACGACGGAAGAGGGAACAGCGGCGATGGCAGCTTATATGCGGGCAGTGACCGGCGCGGGGGCAAGGTATGCTCTTACAGGCGGATTGTCTTTACAGGAGGGCCGGGCAGGCGAAGGAGCGGTGCAGCAGGTTTTAAGTTGGATCAGAGAAAGAGCGATGCTGATAGCAGGCATATCTTTGTTCTGCTTTGGCATACTCTGGGGCTGTCGTCTGTTATGGCTCTACAGCGTGGAGTTGTACTGTTATGATGGCGGCAACGAATACCGCAGGCTGGGATTTCTGTATATCAGAAAGCGGAAGAAAGAATTGGATCTGTACCTGCCGGATTATATTCTGACAAAGACGGGAGTACCGCGTTACCGTCTTGTGGTAAGAAACAGACTGGTAAAGCGCTTCGGTAAAATGGATTTGGTGGTGCACAGTGATGAACACCGCCTGCGCCGTCCGTTGGAAGAATGTGTAGACTTTGTGCTTTAGACATGGTAAAATATAGTCCGATATCATGAAAAATAAATATACGGACAGGAGAGAGTATGAGCTGGGAAGATAAGGTCAGGCGAGTGGTTCCCTATGTACCGGGAGAACAGCCGAAGCAAAAGGGAATTATCAAATTAAATACAAACGAGAATCCATATCCGCCTGCGCCGGAAGTGGAAAGGCTGCTGAGGGAGATTGATTACAGCGCCCTGCGCCTGTATCCTGATACAGACGCGGGGGAGCTGACAAAAGAACTGGCGGCTTATTATGGATTGAAACCTTCACAGATATTTGTGGGAGTTGGCTCTGATGACGTGCTTTCCATGGCGTTTCTGACCTTTTTTAATTCGGAAAAGCCGATTCTTTTTCCCGACATTACTTATTCTTTTTACGATGTATGGGCAGACTTATACCGGATTCCCTACAAGCTGTGTCCCCTTGACGACAGTTTCAGGATAAACCCCGATGATTACAAACAGGAAAACGGCGGCATCATTTTTCCAAACCCCAATGCGCCGACAGGCGTTTTGGAATCGGTGGACATGGTGGAGGAAATTTTGAGGGCGAACCCCGAAGTGGTAGTGATTGTGGACGAGGCGTACATTGATTTTGGCGGTGAAAGCTGTCTTCCCCTGCTGTCCCGATATGAAAACCTTCTGGTGGTGCAGACCTTTTCCAAATCCCGTTCGATGGCGGGGATGCGCATAGGTTTTGCCATGGGAAATGAAAAATTAATACAGTGTCTGAATGATGTGAAGTTTTCCTTTAATTCCTATACTATGAATCTGCCGGCACAGGTTCTCGGTGCACAGGCAGTGCGGGATAAGGTTTACTTTGCGGAAACCTGCGGAAAGATTATAAAAACACGGGAGTGGGTCAAGGAAGAACTGAAGAAGCTGGGCTTTGATTTCCCCGATTCCAAAGCAAACTTTATTTTTGCAGCTCACAGGCATATGAGCGGTGGGGTGATATTTGAGGCATTGCGGGAGAGAGGCATTTATGTCAGGCATTGGGACAAGCCACGCATTGGAAATTATCTCAGAATTACCATTGGCACCAAAGAGGAGATGGAGCGGCTGTTAGAAGCACTTGCGGAAATTGTGGCAGAATAAATGCGGAAGAATAAAAAAGTGTTGTGTAAGCACATTGTATAAATACAAGGACAGCACAGAAAAGAGGAAGCTATGCAGTTTTTGAAGGATATGTGTAAGGGAGCGGTAATAGGCATTGCCAATATTATACCGGGCGTAAGCGGCGGCACCATGGCGGTGTCCATGGGAATTTACGACAGGCTGATTCATTGTATCACGCATCTGTTTAAAGAGTTTAAGAAGAGTATTTTATTTCTGATTCCGATTATTTTAGGAGCGGCAATTGCGCTTGCGGCAAGCGCTTTTGGACTGGAATATTTATTTGGTAATTATCCCGTGCCCACCAATCTTTTGTTTATCGGTCTCATACTAGGCGGTCTGCCCGCTATGTGCAAAAAGGTGAAGGGCAGTAAGGTAAAAGCCGGACATGTGATAGCCTTTATCGTATTTTTTGTGCTGGTGACGGGACTTGCGCTTATTGGAGAAAAGGAAGGCGCCGCTGCCGATTTAAGCTTTAATGTTTTGAATGTAATAAAGCTGTTTGGCGTGGGGATGATTGCTTCCGCTACCATGGTAATCCCCGGCGTCAGCGGTTCCATGATACTGCTGCTCATCGGTTATTACCATCCTATCATTGAAGCCGTCAGTTCTTTCATCCGTGCGCTTCTTTCGTTTGACATAAGCGGCATACTGCGCGGCATGGGTATTTTGGTGCCTGCAGGAATCGGTATTATAGTCGGCATTTTTGCCATAGCAAAGCTGATTGAAATTGTTTTTCAAAAATTTCCACTGCATGCATTTTGGGCGATTATCGGATTGATTGTAGCGTCTCCGATAGCGGTTATCCTGATGAATCTGGCGAGCTTTTCCGGTATCTCCGTGCTCACCGTACTGATAAGCGTAATTACACTGGCTGTCGGATTCTTTGTGTCCATGAAGCTGGGCGAATAAGCGGATGATAAATTGGAGTGTTCCATGTCGCAAGCGGCTTTGCGATATGCGGGGGTGCAAAAGTGGAAGCATACACAGATTTTGCCTATGTCTATGATACCTTCATGGACGAGACGCCATATGATAAATGGCGGGATTTTATTGTACAAACAATTGAAAAATACGGGATTTCCAAGCCTGTAAAGCGGTTAGAGAGCTCGCCGGAACCTGTGTCTGCAGGAGAAACAGAAGCTTTCGAAAAACGGCAGGAAATGGATTCCCTGAAAGAAGAGAGGAACCTGATACTGGATTTGGGATGCGGAACCGGAACGCTCACGGAGCTGCTTGCCGAAGAAGGCTATGACATGATAGGGGTGGACAGTTCTGCCGATATGCTGGAGCTGGCGATGGAAAAGCGGGACGGTATGGGGCATGAAACGCTTTATCTGCTGCAGGACATGCGGGAATTGGAGCTCTACGGCACTGTGGGGACGGTGGTGAGTGTCTGCGACTCCCTCAACTATATTTTGTCGGAGGAGGAACTTCTGCAGGTTTTTAGGCTGGTAGAAAACTATCTGTTTCCCGAAGGCATCTTTATCTTTGACTTTAATACGGTTTACAAGTATGCGGAGGTTATCGGAGATGTGACGATAGCCGAGAATCGGGAGGCGTGCAGTTTTATCTGGGAAAATACCTATTATCCTGAGGAGGCGCTGAACGAGTACGAAGTGACGGTGTTTGTAAGGGACGGGCAGGAAGAGCTCTACAGGAAATTTTCCGAAACCCATTACCAGAGGGGCTATACGGAGGAGCAGATGTGCCGGCTGCTTGCGGCGGCGGGCATGCAGATAGAGATTGTATTGGATGCGGACACGCTCAAGGCAGCGTCAAAGACAAGTGAGAGGATTTATATAGTGGCAAGATGTATGAAAGACAGGAACAGGGAACTGCTCTGATATGGAGGAGTAATATGGAAGATTATCTGGTAAGAGCGACAGCGGCGCAGGCGCAGGTGCGGGCCTTTGCCTGCACGACAAGGCAGACGGTGGAGACGGCAAGATGCGCACATGATACCAGTCCGGTCGTGACAGCGGCGTTAGGACGGCTTTTGTCGGCCGGCTGCATGATGGGCAGCATGCTGAAGGGAGAGAAGGATTTGCTGACTCTGCAGGTTTCTGCGGACGGACCAATGAAAGGAATGACGGTGACTGCGGATGCGGCGGGCAATGTCAAGGGCTATGCGGGAAATCCTGCGGTGATACTTCCGGCAAATGCTTCCGGCAAGCTGGATGTGGCGGGCGCAGTAGGAGCCGGAATCCTGAATGTGATCAAGGATATGGGCTTAAAAGAGCCGTATGTGGGGCAGACCAGCCTTCAGACAGGTGAAATTGCGGAGGATTTAACCTATTATTTTGCGGCTTCCGAGCAGGTGCCGTCTTCCGTGGGACTTGGCGTACTGATGGAGAGGGATAACACGGTAAAGCAGGCGGGCGGTTTCATTGTGCAGCTTATGCCTTTTGCAGAGGATGCCGTGATTGACAGGCTGGAGGAAAATTTAAAAAGCATAAAGTCTGTGACGACGCTTTTGGAGCAGGGAAGCACGCCGCAGCAGATACTGGAGATCCTGTTGGCGGGACTCGATGTAGAATTTACGGATACCATGCCGGTGCGTTTTCAGTGTAACTGCGGCAAGGAAAGAGTGGAAAAGGCGTTAATCAGTCTTGGGCGCGCGCAGCTTCAGGAGTTGATTGACGATGGAGAAGAGATAGAAGTAAAATGTGATTTTTGCAGCAAAAAGTATATATTTTCCATAGAAGAGCTGAAAAATATGCAGAAATGAGGGTGCCATGAAACAGGGATTTGTAAAGGTTGCGGCGGTTACGCCAAAGATTAAGGTAGCAGATCCGCAGTATAATGCGGAGCAGATAAAAGAAAGGCTTGCAGAGGCTTATGACAAGGGAGCGAAAGTGATTGTGTTTCCGGAACTTTGTCTGACCGGCTATACCTGCTGCGATCTCTTCCTGCAGGAGCTTTTGCTGGAGGAGGCGCTGCAGCAGCTTATCGCGCTTGCCGGATTTACAAGGGGACATGACGCGATTGTATTTGTCGGGCTGCCTTTTGAAAAGGACGGAAAGCTCTATAATGTGGCGGCTGCACTGCAGGACGGCATGATTCTGGGCATGGTGCCTAAGAGGCACATTCCGGTCTATGCGGAATTTTATGAGGGCAGATACTTTGCGGCAGGCGAAGAAGATGTGACCACCGTGCTGATAGCGGACGAAGAGATTCCTTTCGGATGTAATATTTTATTTGAAACAGACGCGGTAAAAGGCCTTTCGGTGGCATGCGAAATCTGTGAAGATTTCTGGGTGCCCAATCCGCCTGCAACGGCGCATGCGCTTGCGGGTGCGACGGTTATTGTCAATTTGTCGGCCTCCAATGAAACGGTGGGTAAGGA
>CAMWLB010000147.1 GCA_947174985.1 uncultured Lachnospiraceae bacterium
TGACTGCCTCCGCCGTCCGTACCATGCTGCCGACTGCCAGAAGCGCAATCTCTTTTTCCTCGTAAATCCACTCGCTCTTTCCATACACGATGGGCTCGCGGAATTCTTTCAGACCGGCATACGCCTCTCCCCGCGGATAGCGGATTGCGCATGGTCCGTCAAATTCCACGGCAAACTTCAGCATATCCGACAGCTCCCATTTGTTCTTTGGCGCCATAATCTGCATACCCGGGATGCTGGATAAATAGGACAGGTCAAAAATACCCTGATGGGTTTCCCCGTCGCTGCCCACAAGTCCCGCCCTGTCAATGGCAAAAACAACCGGCAGCCCCTGTATGCATACATCATGTAATATCTGGTCATAGGCACGCTGTAAAAAGGAGGAATAAACCGCCACCACCGGTCTCATGCCGCCCGCCGCAAGACCTGCCGCAAAGGTCACCGCATGTTCCTCCGCGATTCCCACGTCAAAAAAACGGTCCGGATACATATTGTGGAAACGCTTCAGCCCCGTGCCATCCGGCATCGCTGCCGTAATCGCCACCACGCTTTCATTCCGCTGTCCCAGCTTACACATGACTGTGGAAAAAATATCCGTGTAATTGGGCGTGTTTCTCGGATTTGTGGGAAGCCCCGTCTCTATATCGAACGGCTCCGCCCCGTGGAACCTTGCCGGATGGCGTTCCGCAGGCGCGTAGCCCTTGCCCTTCTCCGTCATCACATGCACCATGACCGCGCCCTTCACCCTGCGCGCCTCGCCAATCACCTTTACCATGGCGTTTATGTCATGTCCGTTCACAGGTCCCAAATATGTAATGCCCATATCTTCAAAAAGCATACCGGGAATCACAAGATGCTTCACGCCGCTTTTCACTTTCCGGATTGTTTTAATCACGGAATCGCCCTTTGCCGTACCCCGCAGGGCGTTGTATATTCCCAGCTTTAAGTCGAGATAGCTGTCCGCCGTCCGGATGTTGTTGAGATAACTGGACATGCCGCCCACATTCTCAGAAATAGACATATTGTTGTCGTTTAACACAATAATAAAATTCGTCTCCAGCTTCGAGGCATTGTTTAACGCCTCATACGCCATACCGCCCGTCAGAGAACCGTCTCCGATAACGGAAATAATGGTGTTGCTCTCTCCCTTTAAATCACGCGCCTTCACCATGCCTAAGCCCGCCGATATGGAGGTAGAACTGTGCCCTGTGTCAAAGCAGTCGCAGGGACTTTCCTTCCGCTTCGGGAAACCGCTCATGCCATGGAACTTGCGCAGGGATTCAAAGCCGTCCCGCCTGCCCGTCAAAAGCTTGTGGGTATAGGACTGATGTCCCACATCCCATATGATTTTGTCCTTGGGAAGGTCAAGAGCGATATGCAGCGCCATCGTCAGCTCCACCGCTCCTAAATTGGAGCCTAAGTGTCCGCCCGTCACGCTGATTTTTTCAATCAGAAACTGCCGGATTTCCTCCGCAAGCGCGTCGTATTCCGACTTATCAATATATTTGATATCGTTTTCCTTCTGTATCTGCTCCAGCAATACGTTCACCTCTGTCTTTCACGAAAAACTGCCGCCCGCTTCCTCCTGCCTGCATCCTGCCATATCAGCCAAAGACTCACGCAAATTCCTCAAGCGCGCCCTCGCCGTTCAACTGCATAACCTGCTTCTCCACCTTATCGATGTCCGCATTGCATTTCTTTAAAAGCTCCATACCCTCTTTATAAATGCGGAAGGACTCTTCCAAAGAGATATCCTCCGACTCCAGTCTGGTAACCGTTTCTTCTAATTTAGCAAATTTCTCCTCTATGGTCATTCCTTCTCTCCTTTATTGCCTTTATGGGACTTATTTTATCCTTCACCTGCGCCAGCACCTTGCCGTCCGACACGTTGATGGTAAGCATGTCCCCGGGATGCACCTGTGAAAGATGCTTTAACGCTCTGCCGTCCTTGTCCTCCACGTAAGAGTAGCCCTGATTCAGCTTTGCCAGCGGAGAAAGCCCTTTAAACTTCTCCACATAGAGCGCAAGCCTGTGACGGTTGTCCTTCACCTTTTCCTCCATCAGCCGCTGCAAATCCTCTTCCGCCTTTAACGCGCGGAGCCGCATGTCCCGTATCCGGCTCTCAGGACTCTGCAGCCGATAACGCAGGGCAAGGTTTTCCGCCCTCTGCCTCCTTGCCAAAAGCACAGCTCCCATCCGCGCTGTGAGCTTTTCCTTATAATTGTGTAAAGAAAGCACAAACTGGCTGTAATCGAATACGGCAAGCTCCGCCGCCGCCGAAGGCGTGGGAGCACGCAAATCTGCCACATAATCGATAATCGTATGATCCGTTTCATGTCCGACCGCCGAAATAATGGGAATCTCACAGTCAAACACTGCCTGCGCCACAATTTCCTCATTAAACGCCCACAAATCTTCAAGTGAGCCACCGCCGCGCCCCACTATCATGGTATCCACTCCCTGCGCTGCTAACGCGTGGATGCCGTTGACAATACTCTGCGCCGCCATATCTCCCTGCACAATGGCCGGGTATAAAATAATCCTGATATAAGGATTGCGCCGTTTCGCCACATTGATAATATCCCTGACCGCCGCTCCGGTAGGAGCCGTCACGACGCCAAGCGTCTTAATATACGCCGGAATGGGGCGCTTGTACTGCTCTGCAAACATGCCCCGCTCCGCAAGCTCATTTTTCAGCGCCTCAAACTTCTCGTAGAGATAGCCCGCGCCCTCCTGCACAATCTGCTTTGCGTAGAGCTGGTATTTGCCGTCCCGCTCATACACGTCCACCATGCCGCCCACGACCACCTGCTGCCCGTTTTCCAGTCTGAACTTCAGCCCGCTCCGGTTTCCCGCAAACATCACGCAGGCGATGGCGCCCTTTTCATCCTTTAACGTAAAATAAATATGTCCAGTAGAATGGTATTTGCAGTTGCTCACTTCCCCTCTCACAAAAAGCGACTGCAACATAAAATCCTGCGTGAACATATTTCTGATATAGGCATTTACCTGTGCCACTGTATATATATTCTGCATGGTAGTCCTCATTTCCACGACGCTAAAACCGGCACTATGCAAATTTTGCCAGAACTGCATTCACAAAAGCGCCGGAACCGTCCTGTCCGAACTTCTTGGCAAGCTCAACCGCTTCGTTAATCGCCACGCTGACCGGCACATCCTCGTCATACTGCATCTCATAGAGCGCAAGCCTGAGCACGGTCAAATCCACCTTGCCCATGCGTTTCAGATTCCAGTTTTCCGCTTTCTTTTCAAGCTGCGCGTCGATATCGGACAGCTTTTCTATAATTTTACTGTATTTTGCTTCTATATAAGCAGCTTCCTCCGGCGTTCTTTTTACTTCGTCATCCTCAAAAAATAACTGCATCTGCTCCGGCATATCCTGCGGTGTGTTGAATTCTATGCGAAACAGCAAAAGAAAAATCTGCTCTCTCAGCTCTCTTCTTCCCATATGGTTACCCACTTTACTGCTTATTCTTCTGCATGTTGACGCCGGCAATGCGGATATTCACATCCGTCACATTGAGACCGGTCATATTTTCGATTGCCGCCTTTACCTTCGCCTGTACCTTCTGGCATACTGCGGGAATATTGTAGCCATACTCCACGGTCATGGACAGGTCAACCCTTACATTCTGCTCTAAAATATCCACTTTTACGCCCTTCGTCATGTTCTTCATGCCGACCCTGCTCATCAGCTCTCCGGTCATATTGCCCGTCATAGCAGATACGCCGTCCACTTCCCGCGCTGCAAGGCTTGCAATCATGGACACAACATCGTCCGCTATCTGTACAGCGCCAACGCTCTCGTTATCCTGTAAAACATATATATTTTTATCTTCCATTTTGAAACCTCCAAAAATTATTTTCCTTTTGATGATTATAACACACCCATCATTCGTTCACAAGCCAAAAAGTCAGGGAGAGTCTGTCGGGGGCTGCTGTATAGGTAATGGGTCCGCCGCCCGAATCCAGATAACGGAATATTTCCTGATTTTCAATCAGCCTCTCAAAAAAAGCAGCATAGACCTCTTCACTGGTGCACTTTAAAGTTACCGTTACCCTTTCCTCTAAAGAAGCATTATCAAAAAACGCTGTAAGCGCCTCTTCCTCATAGCTGTCAAAGCAGGCGCCCTCCATCACATAGTAATTGGCGGCTATCGCCGTACATTCCGGCAGGGGCACAAAATCATTCGGCTCATGGGTTTGTAACAGTTCTTTCGTCGTAACACAAAGGTAGTCGTAATTGATGGGCGGCGCCGGCAGTTCATTCTCCTCCTCGTCATAGGCGCGGTACGAGGCGTCTCCCCACGTCACGTCCAGATAATAGCGTTCTCCGTCCACCCATACCAGATTCCATGCATGCCGCTGTCCATCGCTTACAGTTCCCACAACCAAAGTAGACGCAATGCCCAGCTTATCAAACAGATACTGCGCCGCTTTCGCATAGCCCTGGCATACCGACTCTCCGCCCACAAACACGGAGCAGATATTCTGGTTTTCGGGCGCATTCTGATTGTAGTCCGTGTGCAGCACCAGATATTCATAGACATACTTTACCTTTTCGTATTCGGATGCTTCGCTGTCTATGCCGGCAAGACACACTTCCACCGCTGCGTCAATCAGTTCCTGATTTTGCTTTCTTTCTGCGGCGCTCATGGTATAATCGCCCTCAAAGCTGATTTTCACAATTTCCTCGTTCCGCGTGTAGGTGGTGTAGCGGTAACCCTTCACAAAAAACAGCTCCGGATGGTCAATCATCACACACTGAAAAATTCTGTCAATCTCCTGTTCCGCCACAGTTCCATAGCCCTGCGGGGACAGTGCCGCGCCTGTGTACATACCATCCATAATTTCATACATGTCAACATACCACGCCTGTTCCTCCTCGGACAGGGTGTCGTAGCAGAACCGGCCGCTATGGTCTCCTCCGGGAAGCGTGACAGCTTCTTCCCCGCCGTCCGCCTCGCCGCCTTCTGCGTTCTCCGGCTCCTGCGTATACAGGCTTTCCACTGCCTGCACCTCCTGCTCTGTGCCCTCTGCAGCAGCATTGGAATAAGAACCGGTTTTCTCTTCCGGCTTATCTTTCGGTATGGCACATGCGGCAAGCAGAAGCGCGGCAAGCAAAGCCGCCGATACCGCATATATTCCCCTTTGTACCAGTCTGCGAAATCTTTTCAAATTTTCTCCTTTTTACCTATCCTCAACCTTAATTTCTGCCGAATTCCGAAAGCTTCAGCCCCTCGTTTCGCTCCAGCGTCATGCCCACGCTCCATGCGTTGACAAAGAGCAGAAGCGGATTCCCTTTCAAATCCTGAATCTTTTTCATGTCCGAGGTGCCTGTCAGCTTGTTCATGTCGATATCTTTGTTTTCAATCCACCGGATATGCTCATAGGGCAGCGGCTCTAAGCGGATTTCCACATTGTATTCATTTTCCAGACGGTATTTTAAGACGTCGAACTGCAGCACGCCGACCACGCCCACAATGATTTCCTCCATACCGGTGTTAAACTCCTGAAAAATCTGGATGGCACCCTCCTGCGCAATCTGGGACACGCCTTTGATAAACTGCTTTCTCTTCATGGTGTCCATCTGGCGCACCCTTGCAAAATGCTCCGGCGCAAAGGTGGGAATTCCTTCATAGCAGAATTTCTCCTTCGGCATGCACAGCGTATCGCCGATGGAAAAGATACCCGGGTCAAACACGCCAATAATGTCACCGGCATACGCCTCACTCAGTATCTTTCTCTCATCCGCCATAATCTGCTGCGGCTGGGAAAGGCGCATCACCTTGTCCCCCTGCACGTGGCGGACCTCCATGCTCGCGTCATATTTTCCCGAGCAAATACGCATAAATGCGATTCTGTCCCTGTGCGCCTTGTTCATATTTGCCTGAATTTTAAAGACAAACGCAGAAAATTCATTTTCCACGGGGTCAACCATGCCGATGTCCGCCTTGCGCGCAAGGGGCGTCGTCGTCATATCCAGAAAATGCTGCAAAAAGAATTCCACACCAAAGTTCGTCAGCGCCGAGCCGAAAAACACCGGCGTCAAGTCACCGCTTCTGACCTCTTCGATATCAAACTCTGCGCTTGCGCCGTCCAAAAGCTCTATTTCATCATACAGCTTGTCCGCCGCTTCCGCGCCGATTACAGAAATCAGTTTTTCCTTGTCTGACAAAGAAATCTCCGTGGTTTCGCCCTCTTTGGTTCCCTTTTCTGTGTCCGAATAGGTCAATACCGCCTTTTTTTTGCGGTCATATACGCCTTTAAAGCCCTTGCCCGAGCCGATGGGCCAGTTGACGGGGCAGGTCGCAATGCCGAGTTCTTTTTCAATCTCGTCGAGCAAATCAAAGGTATCGTTGGCATCCCTGTCCATCTTATTGATAAAGGTAAAGATGGGGATTTTCCGCATAACACATACCTTGAAAAGCTTTCTCGTCTGTGCCTCGACGCCCTTGGAGGCATCGATTACCATGACTGCCGAATCCGCCGCCATCAAGGTACGGTAGGTATCCTCCGAGAAATCCTGATGCCCCGGCGTGTCCAGAATATTGATACAGAAACCGCCATACTCAAACTGCAGTACGGAGGAGGTCACGGAAATACCTCTTTCCTTCTCTATCTCCATCCAGTCTGATACGGCGTGCCTCGCGGTCGCCTTCCCCTTGACGCTTCCCGCCAGATTGATGGCGCCGCCGTAGAGGAGAAATTTCTCCGTCAGGGTCGTCTTGCCCGCATCGGGGTGCGATATGATTGCAAAAGTTCTTCTTCTGTTTATTTCGTCTGCGTAGTTCAGTGCCACGTCTTTTTCCTCCAAATCTCTATAACATTCCTTTTCCGTCAAAATCGGGACGGATACCAAAGTATTGTAACACAGTTGCCCCTATGTCTGCAAAGGTTTCTCTCGTCCCCAGATTCCCCTGCCGGATTTTTTTTCCATACATCAGAAAAGGTGTATATTCTCTGGAGTGGTCCGTGGATACGGTGTAGCCCGGGTCGCAGCCGTGGTCGGCGGTCAGCATCAGAATGTCATCTTCCCGCATCTTTTCCATGATTTCCGGAATTCTTCGGTCAAACGCTGTCAGCGCCGCCGCATAGCCGTCGATGTCGTTGCGGTGTCCATAGAGCATGTCGTAGTCCACCAGATTGATAAAGCAGAGTCCTTCAAAGTCTCTGTCAAGATACATCAGTGTCTTTTCGATTCCTTCGGCGTTGCCGCTCGTGTACACATGCTCCGTGATGCCCTGTCCCGCAAAGATATCATAAATCTTGCCAACAGCAATCACAGATTTTCCCGCGTCCTTCAGCATATCTAACATGGTAACAGCAGGCGGCTTTAAGGAAAAATCATGACGGCGCGGCGTGCGCACATAGCTGCCCGCCTCCCCCGTAAAGGG
>CAMWLB010000148.1 GCA_947174985.1 uncultured Lachnospiraceae bacterium
TGGGCTCGGAGCTGAGTATAAGAGATAGGTGTAAGGACTCTTCTCTTCTGCTGCAAAGACGGTAAGCTCCGGCAGCTTATTCTTAAAATAATCCTGCATATACGCCACAAAAAGCTTTTCCAGACCGTAATGCCCCGCATCAATCACCGAGACGCCCTGTGCCACCAAATCAATTCCCATGTGATGGTCGATATCTCCCGAAATCAGTACGTCAACGCCCGCCTGTATGGCATTTGCTGTCACAGATTTTGCAGACCCCGGGGACACAGCGGCAATTTCCACCCTCTCGTTTATCCCCCCGTACACCCTGACAGCGGGCAGCCGGAAGGTTTCCTTCACATATTCCGCGCACTCTGAAAGGCTCATACTCCTTGGCAGCCTCCCATAGCGGCCGATACCCTCCTTGGCAATCTCGTCCTCGTAGGTAATCTCCAAAACCTGCCTGTCCAAGAGCTGCAGTTCATCCGCCGCGGCATCCGCCATTCCCATCACGTCAAAATTGGTGTGCATGGCATAATAACAGATATCCGCCTGCAGCATCCTAAGCACCCGCCTGCCGATAAAGTCCTCCGCTGTAATACTTTTTAAAGGCGTAAAAATCAGAGGGTGATGTGTAATTAACATATCAGCCTCGCAATCGATGGCATCCTCTATCACCTCATCGGTGGCATCCACCGCCAGATACACGCTTTTTATTTCCTTCGTGCTGCGCCCTGCCAGCAATCCTACATTGTCCCATTTTTCGGCAAAGCCCAAAGGGGCAAGCACTTCAAGCCTGCGCATGATATCCGCACACCTCATAGATTCCCTCCTTATGCTTCATAAAGTGCAAGACAGTATGCGATGTCTGAAAGTTCCCCGCATAACTCTTCCCGCCGCGCCGCCTGCTTTCCTGCATTTTCAAGGCTTTTCAGAATCTTTTCATCCCGCTCTCGCAGCATTTCCAGATATTCTTTCAGCACCGGGTGCCTGTCTGCAAGCAGGCAGGGTCCGAAACTGTCCGCTATCCGTTGCAGCGTCTCGCCGACCAAGCTGTCCGCAGCTACCGTTTCCCCGATGAATTCGCCGCCTGCCGATGCCATTTCCCTGTCGGACTTGCCGCCACCATATACCGCCTTCATGATGGGATAAAATTTTCCGTCCTCTTTTATCATATTTTCTTTTACAATCACAAATCCACTCTGCCGCAGAAATTCCCGAAAATACCGCAGCTCTGACTGTGGCTGTAAAATCAGTTCCTTCATCATGGCTGCTTTTTCATGCCCTTTTGACAGAATTTCCGCCATCAGGCGGCCACCCATACCGGCACAGATTAAGGTATCCGCCTCTCCTGCCGCCAACGCTTCCACACCGTCGGAAAGCCTCGTCTCTATGTAATCAGAAAATCCTTTTGCTTCTATGTGTTCCCTGGCGCGCTGCAGGGGGCCTTCCCGCAAATCCATGGCGTACACCTTCGGTGCAATTTTATTTTCATACAGATAGATGGATACAAAGCCATGGTCACAGCCAACGTCCGCCGTCCTGCTGCCTGTTGTCACCATATCCGCGATTGCCTGCAATCTCTTTGACAATTCCATGGCTTGTCCTAATCCAGATAATCCTTCAGTTTTCGGCTCCGGCTGGGATGTCTGAGCTTTCTCAATGCCTTTGCCTCAATCTGACGAATACGCTCACGGGTCACACTGAATTCCTTGCCTACCTCTTCCAGCGTCCGTGCCCTGCCGTCATCCAGCCCGAAGCGCAGCCGCAACACCTTCTGCTCTCTTTCGGTCAGCGTGCCGAGCACTTCCACGAGCTGTTCCTTTAAAAGCGTAAAAGCAGCCGCATCCGCCGGCACCGGCACATTATCGTCCTGAATGAAATCTCCCAAATGGCTGTCCTCCTCCTCGCCAATAGGCGTTTCCAGAGAAACAGGTTCCTGACTGATTTTTAAAATTTCCCGCACGCGCTCCACCGGCATATTCATCTCTTCCGCAATCTCCTCCGGCGAAGGCTCCCTGCCAAGCTCCTGCAAAAGCTGGCGGCTTACGCGTATCAGCTTGTTGATGGTTTCTACCATATGCACAGGAATCCGGATGGTTCTCGCCTGATCCGCAATGGCTCTTGTGATTGCCTGCCGAATCCACCATGTAGCGTAAGTGGAAAACTTATAGCCCTTCCGGTAATCAAATTTTTCCACCGCCTTGATCAGTCCCAGGTTGCCCTCCTGGATCAAATCCAGAAACAGCATGCCCCTGCCCACATAGCGCTTTGCAATGCTGACAACCAGACGAAGGTTGGCTTCTGCAAGACGCTTCTTTGCGTCCTGGTCACCCAGCTCCATCTTTCTAGCCAGTTCAATTTCCTCCTCCGCGGACAAAAGCGGCACCTTGCCGATTTCCTTTAAATACATTCTGACCGGATCCTCGATGCTGATGCCGTCCGGCACGGAGAGGTCGAGATTTTCCACATCGACTTCTTCCTCGTCAATCATCATGATTTCTTCATCGTCTACGTCATCCTCTTCCGTAATCCGCAGGATATCGACATTATTCTGCTCCAAAATCTCCAGAATTTTATCAAACTGTTCCTCTTCCAGCGGCATATCCAAAAAGAAATCATTGATTTCCTGATATTCCAGCACGTTTTTCTTCTTCTTTGCAACGGCGAGAAGCTCCTTCATCTTCTCCTCAAACCTTGCCTGTGTGTTTTCGTCCATTTTGGTTCCATCCTTTCAAAACGTAGTAGTAGTATAACCTCAATCCAGTGAAATATGCGTTTTTCCAAGCTCTTCCAATGCCTTCTTGCCTGCAATCACCTGATTTAACGCATCCATATCGCTCCCCAGTCTGCCGGAATAGTATTCATAACTGTTCTTTTTTACAGCATATAGTATATCGTGGAAAGCCTTCTCTCTTTCCTGCTTTGTCTCCAAAGCCTCTACCTTTGTGTTAAACAGCGCCGCGGCTTCCCGCTGCTGCTCTTCCTCCTCAAACATACTGACGATGCCAGCCGGATTGTAATTGCCGGCCTCTATGTCCGAAAACAGGCGCTCCGCCACTTTCCGGTACAACTCCTCAGTAAAGTCCGAAGGCTTTATGTATTGGGATATGCGGGGATAAACCTGCGGGTAATCCGTCAGCCACGTAAGCAGCATACGCTGCGTGCGCCTGCTGTTTTCCTCCGGCGTCGTCTTTTTTCCTGCCGCCTGCTTCGGTCTTTCCATAGGCTTTACCATTCCGGTCTGCGCCGCATAAGTATTCACCAGCCGCCGCAGGTTTTCGAAACCTATATGGTACTTGTCCGCCACCGCCTCAAGGTAATTTTCCCGCTCCACCTCTATTTCAAATCCGCAGAGCTTTTTCGCAATTTCCTTGTGGAATTTTGTCTTACTCTCAGGGTCCTTTAAATCATAATCCCGCTCTAAAATGCGGATTTCAAACATAAAGCTGTTTTCCGCATTTTGGATTCTCTCCTGAAACGCCTCCGTCCCCTCGTTTTTGATAAACTCGTCAGGGTCCTTATGAGGCTTCAAATCAATCACCTTGCCTGTCAGCCCCGCCTCGCGCAGAATTCCGATGGCGCGCAGCGCCGCCTTGACTCCCGCACCGTCGCTGTCATAGGCGAGCAGCACATTTTCGGTATAGCGCTTTAACAGGTTTGCCTGCCCCGAAGTGAACGCAGTCCCCAAAGACGCCACCGCCTGCGTAAAGCCGGCCTGATGCATGGAAATCACGTCCATGTAGCCCTCGCAGAGAATGATGTTTCCCGCCCGCGCAGTTCTGGCAAAATTAAGTCCGTAAAGGTTCCGGCTCTTGTCAAATATCGGCGTCTCCGGCGAGTTCAAATATTTGGGCTCGCCCTCTCCCATCACCCTGCCGCCAAAGCCTATGACGCGGTGGTTGATATCCTGTATGGGAAACATGACCCTGTTCCAGAATTTGTCATGGGAGCCCCTCTGCTCATCGTAACTGCTGAGTCCCGCCTCTGCCAGAAGCCGCTCATCAAATCCCTTCTGCTTCAGATATTTTGTCAAATCATCACTGGTCTTATTCGCAAAGCCCAGTCCGAACTTTTTCATAGTGTCCACACTAAGCTGCCGGCCGCTTAAATACCGGTATCCAATCTCACCCTGCTTTGCGCGGAGCTGATAATAAAAGTACTTTGCCGCTTCTTTATTTGCCTCCAAAAGCCGTGCCCTGTGGTTTTCCTTTTTTCGCATCTCCTCGGAATACTCGACCTCGGGCAGATTGACTCCCGCGCGCTCTGCCAGCATTTTGATTGCCTCGCCAAAAGTATAATTTTCATAGTTCATGATAAAAGTGAACACGTTGCCGCCCGCGCCGCAGCCAAAGCAGTAATACATCTGCTTTGCGCCAGATACCGAAAAAGAAGGAGACTTTTCATTGTGAAAAGGACATAATCCAAAATGGCTTGCGCCCTTTTTCTGCAGCTTCACATATCCCGATATGACGTCTACAATATCATTTTTCATTCTGACTTCTTCCACCAGTTCCTCGGGATAGTACATCTCGCTTCTCCTTTCTGCCACTTCATTCCTTAACCATGCCACGATTTTGGTATATAAAGCTCCTCATAAACCGCTATGGCAAAACGGTCCGTCATGGCGCTGATATAATCGCACACAATCTTTTCTTTGGGCTCGCCCGCATCCGCCATACGGCGCATATCGGCAGGCAGTTCCTCAAAATGCTTCAGATAGTGAGCATACAGCGTTTCTATCAGCATTTCTGCCTTGCTTTCCTCGCTCTTTGCCTCCGGATTCTGATAGACACGTTCAAACATAAAGCTTCTCAGTTTTTTCATTGCCTCCGCAACCGGCTCAGACATTCTGATATCATCCGTCTCAAAACTCGTCGTCACAATATCGTGGATAAAATGGTCCAGCCGCTCGCCTGTGGTATAGCCGATGACGTCCCCTATCTCCCGCGGCACATCCTTTTCTGTCAGGATACCGCCTCTGATAGCATCATCCATATCGTGATGAATATAAGCGATTTTATCGGAGAACCTGACAATTTTACCTTCCAAAGTAAAAGGCATGCCCGCCGTCTGATGATTCAGGATGCCATCCCTGACTTCCGCCGTCAGATTTAACCCCTGTCCGCCTTTTTCCAGCCGCTCCACAGTACGCACACTCTGTACATTGTGCTCGAAGCCATACGGACATATCCGGTTCAGCGCCCGCTCACCGGCATGACCGAAAGGCGTATGCCCCAAATCATGTCCCAGTGCAATCGCTTCCACCAAATCCTCATTCAATCGGAGTGCTTTGGCAATGGTTCTCGCATTCTGGGATACCTCCAGTGTATGCGTCAGCCTCGTCCTGTAGTGGTCGCCTTCAGGCGTTAAAAAAACCTGCGTCTTGTCCTTCAGCCTTCTGAAAGATTTACAGTGCAGGATGCGATCCCTGTCCCTTTGGAATACCGGACGGATATCGCACTGCTCCTCCTCTCTCTCCCGGCCTTTCGAATGCATGCTGAGCGTCGCATAAGGACTTAAATAGTCCTTTTCCCACAGTTCCAGTTGTTCTCTGATTGTCATATAAAAGCCTTTCCGCGCTTCCTGCGCCTAAACAGACCTTACCTCAAATCAAAACATCTTCCTATTTTTAATATTCTGCACAAATTGCAAAACTCCTTTTTTTCTTTTTTAAATTCCTTTTCACATTATCCCTAAACTTTTTGCCCCAAACATTCGAAATATATAATAGAAGAAACGGAACACTATTGAAATACGCATCCAAGGAGGGATAATCGCAGCAAAAGGAATTTCAAGTATTTTTATGGTGAACTCAGTACTGGCTGTCCCCTTAACCGGCAGGATAAAGCGCGATGAGCCGAGACAGTATTCCGGTGGACAAAAGCAGGAAGCTTCCACAAGTTCGTTTGCACAGGTTCTGGAAGAAGCAGTCCAAGAGAAAGCTCCCGCTCCCAGAGAGTACCGCACCGTTTTATACGGCAAAGACCTCTTACTCACCGCTTCACACTACCGCACAAGAGAATACCACTACTGAACAAAGAACCGCCGCATTAGGAAGAACACTTCCCGATGCGGCGGCTTCTTTTAGCGACAGATATCATAAATAAATTCTGCATTTTTGTCCATTGCCTCATACGCTGTCTTAAAAGGCGACATCTGGAACACATGCCACATGCCTTCAAAGCAGTCCAGCCTGACTGATACATTCGCTTCTACCAGCTTCTTGTGCAGTTCCACGGAATCGCTGAGCAGTATTTCATTGTCCCCCACCTGTATGTAGACGGGCGGAAAGCCTGTGAAATCTCCAAAGAGCGGGGAAATATAGGGATTTTCCAGTTCCTGCCCGGCTTTACCTGTTTCTCCTATATATGCCTCTATCATTCTGTCAATATAAGCTTTGTCCAGCACCGGATCCACATCAGCCCTTGTCTTGTGAGATTCGCCGGAAGAAGTCAAATCCGCCCACGGCGACATCAGCACCAGTCCCCTTGGCAGAAGCCTCCCTTCCGCCTTCAGCTTCAAGGTCAGTGCCAATGCCAGATTACCGCCTGCCGAATCCCCTGTCAGTATGATATCCCTCGCTCCATACCCTAAAAGCATGAGATAATTCCAGACCTTTACGGCATCCTCAAGCGCTGCCGGATATGGGTTTTCCGGCGCCAGCCTGTAATCAAAGCTCAGCACGTCCATTGAGGTGGTAGATGCCAGCTTTGCAGTCAGTGTCCTGCCATACAGGCAGCTTCCCGTGGAATAGCCGCCTCCGTGGCAGTATAAAATCACATATTTTTTCATGTGCGCACGGTTCACCAACGCCCATTCTCCGTGAATACCATCCATGGTCACTTCTGTATAGGTAATTTCCTTGCTGTTTCCCAAAAGCGCCCCGATGTGGTTCTGGGACTGCCTGTGCTTTTCAATATCCGTATTTTCCACCAGACCATGAACCCGCTTAATAAGCTGCATTAAATTCTGATTCTTTTTATCCGCCATTTTTCCGTATCCTTTCATTCACAATCCATTATAGGCAATCCCCTAAAAGTGCAGCCGCCTCCGTACTGCATCCCGCAGCCTTGCCCTGGACAGCATGGTAATCAGCGCAATATCGATGATAACGCAAACTGTCAGCACGATTGCGGACCAGACAAGCTGTATTTCACTTCGCAGATACCGGTCAATCAGCATTTCCAGCCCAACGCACAAAATACCTGCCGCTGTAAACAGATAGAGCGTCGTTGTCAGGAACGTAACCGGAAGCTTCTTAAGGCACAAGGTAAAAAGCTCTGCAACGCAGAATACCAACAATACGATAGGAAGTGCCAGTTCAAAGAACCATGTGTCGTTTCCCGTCACAAGGGTGATCAGATACAGATAAACACCGATGGCAATGC
>CAMWLB010000149.1 GCA_947174985.1 uncultured Lachnospiraceae bacterium
AAGAGGGCAGCGCGACGGACGAGAACGGCAACAAGGTGGAGGCTGAAATCGTAGAGGAAGGCAGCGAAGAAGAGGCTGAGCAGGAAGACGGCGAAGAGGCAGAGAAGAAGGAAAAGACCATCTACTATGTGACTGACGAACAGCAGCAGAGCCAGTATATCAATATGTTCAAGGCGGCAAAGATGGATGCCGTGATACTGACACATAATATCGACCAGCCCTTTATTTCCCAGCTTGAGGCAAAGAACGAGGGCATCAAGTTCCAGCGCATCGACGCAGATTTGACGGATACCTTCAAGGCAAAGACCTCCAAGAAAGCGGAGGAGGAGATGAAGGCGCAGGCGGAGAGCATCAGCAAAATCATGAAGAAGGCGCTGAAAAAGGAGAAGCTTGAGGTCAAGGTGGAGAAGCTGAAAAACAAGAAGATTTCTTCCATGATTACTCTGTCTGAGGAAAGCCGCCGTATGCAGGATATGATGAAGATGTACTCCATGAACGGTGCAGGACTCGGTGATTTCGGCTCGGAGGGAGAGACTCTTGTTTTAAATGCAAATCATCCGCTGGTACAGTATGTAACGGCGCATCAGGACGACAAAAACGTGCAGATGATATGCGAGCAGCTCTACGATTTGGCAAAGCTGCAGCATGCACCATTAAGCCCTGAGGATATGACAAAATTTGTGGCAAGAAGCAACGATATTATGCTGCTGCTTGCAAAATGAAAGGCTGGCGGGGGAGAAAAGAGCGATGCATGATAAGCTGACACAGAGCGATATTAAGCGTATGGAAGAGGAAATTGAGCACAGGAAGCTGGTTTTGCGCCCGCAGCTATTAGAGCATGTGAAGGAGGCGAGGGCGCACGGCGACCTCAGCGAAAATTTTGAGTACCATGCGGCAAAGAGGGAAAAGAACCAGAACGAGAGCAGAATCCGTTTTCTCGACCGTATGATACGTACCGCGGAGGTGATTTCCGACGATTCCGCAGAGGATGAAGTGGGAATCAACAATACGGTGACAGTAGAGTTTGTGGAGGACGGCAGCAAAGAGGTCTTTAAGATTGTGACGACCGTGCGGGGCAATTCCCTGGAGGGGCTTATCAGCAATGAATCGCCCCTTGGCAAGGCGTTGCTCGGACACAAGGCAGGAGATACCGTGCATGTACAAGTGAATGACGCAGTTTCCTATGACGTGCGGATTGTACAGATTGAAAACACGGTGGATGACGGTTCTGACAAATTAAGAAGCTTTTAAATTGCGCGTTCCACAATGCCGAAGCCCAAGGGGTAGGGACCGGTGTGGACGCTTATGGTAGCGCCAATCTGGTATATGGGCAGTTCTTCCTGTGTTAAAGGGGAACTGCCTTTTAATCTGCTGTTTATTACGGAAAGTGCCAGCGCCTGAAACTCTTCCGCTTCCGCCCTGTCATAGCCAAAGCCGATATCAAGGCTGTAGTCGTGGATATCCTTTCCGGTTTCTTTCAAATAGTCTAACAAAAGGTCAATTACTTTTTCCATGGATTTCCGGCGGCTTCTGGTGATGCCGGAGGGGAAGATTTCGCCTTCCTTTAAAGTGATAAGTGGCTTGATGCCGAGGATGGAGCCGGCAAGACCGGTCAATTTTCCGATGCGTCCACCGTGCTGTAAGTATTCCATATTGCCGACGGTAAAGAAGATTCTGCCTGTGGATTTGATTGCCTCAAGGCGTTTCACCGTATTTTCATAGTCCCAGCCCGCTGCCTGCAGCTTTGCCGCTTCCAGTACATAAATGCCTTGCAGCACTGTATCGACGGTGGAGTCAATCACCGTGATTTTGGCAGAAGGATAGGTTTCCAGAACCATATCCTTTGCGGTCAGGGCGGACTGCATGGAGCCGCTGAATTTCGTGGTGATGCAGATACAGATAATGGGGATTCCTTCCTTTGCCAGAGGCTCAAACACGTCCGCATAATCCTGAACGGAGGGCATGGAAGATTTGGGAAAAACCTTGGGATTTTTCACCATCTGCTCATAAAAATCGCGTATGCCGATTTCTTCAATTTCTTTCAAATAATTCTGATTGTCAAAAGAAACATAAAAAGGAACGACCAAAAGATTTTTTTCCTTCGCCAGTTCGGAAGGTAAGTCGCAGGAGCCGTCTGTAATAATCTGATATTTCATAAAAATCCCTTTCTATCTTGTGTTTTACACTTCTCGTAGAGTATTATAATACATCAGAACGAAAGTGTCCATACTTTTGGTGGTTTTCATAACTACATTTTGCGATTTTTGCCTATTTTAGAAAAGAAATTGGATATACGGAGAAAAAACCGGGCAGAAAGCGCGTATGTATGCTTCCTGTCCGGCAAAAATAAGAATGAGAATGAATGTATCCTGCTGTTTTCAGTTTATCTGTTTTTTAAGGTGATTCCATGTATTTTGAGGAATTCAACTGCGATATCGGAGAGCCTGTATTCCCTGTTTACAAGAAAGGCGCTTGCCACATACATGTCAGGGTCGTCAAATTTCTTGACAACCATATCTTTTGTAAGCTCCTTCTCGTCATCCGGCAAAGAAACCAGCGCCACACAGCCGAAGGAACGCGCCCACTCAATAGCGGTGGTCTTCGGGGAAGTGATGATGGCGACATTCGGCGAGAGCAGATGCTGCCCGAAAGCAGTCTTTACAATGCCCAGGCAGTCAAACGGAACGGCAAGGTTATATTCATGTACCTGAGTTATCTGCAGACGTCCCTTTACCTTTGCGAGTGGATGTCCCTTTGGGACAACTGCAACGACATCCTCACGCTCATAGGGGTAAACAGAGAGAGGAGCGTAGCTTGGCAGGTTGCTGCGTGTTATGCCAATCTCGGTGATACCGTTTAATACATTGGGAATGACAAGCTCGCTGGGAACTTCATATAAATCGTAGTTGACCTTCGGATGTTCTTCGATAAAGGGGTCAAAAAATTTGTGAAGGAAATGAGCGGAGTTGCCGGCAGGTATGGAGATTTTGAGCATCTCGGCAAAGCCGGTTTTGCTGTTGGTAATGTCATTGCGGAGACTGTCCTCCAAACGGCAGATTTCCTTTGCCTTGCGGTAAAACATACGCCCTGCTTCCGTCAGCTCTAAAGAACGGCTGCCGCGGATAAGAAGCTGGGCGCCATAGTTTTTTTCGATGTTTTTTAACTGATTGCTGAGCGAAGGTTGTGCAATCAGGAGCTTGTTTGCAGCAGCCAGAATACTTCCGCTTTCTACAATAGCGACAAAATTTTTGTAAGAATCTAGAGTCATATACCCTCCTTAATGTATTTGTGTGATGATGTAGGGGCTTATAATATAGGGCTGTGCACTATATTACAAACAATATATTATCCACGTGATAATAATAATTTTATTATACATGATTCCCATATATAATGCAATTAGATTTTCGGTAATTTTAATGTTTATAAATTTTCAGGGCTTAGGAAATAGGTGCAAAGGTACAATGCGGGGATACATTGTACCCTTGCATTTTTTTACGGCAGAAGGTGAGGAGATTATGGATTGTTATTATGATTTGAAGGTATGCGGATTGTCAAGAAAGCTGCCATTTGTGGACATGGCGGACGGGACGGCTTATGCCAGTTTTGTAGTGATTAGTGACACGGAGCTCATTGAAAAGGCGGGCGAAGCGCTTGCCCGAAAGGCAAACGGCGCGGACATCGTGCTCACCATAGAGGCGAAGGGGATTGCCCTTGCCTATGAAATATCGAGGCAGCTTCATATGAAGGAATTTGTAGTGGTCAGAAAAAGCGTGAAGCCCTATGTCAAGGCGTATCTGAAGGACAGCGTTCATTCCATTACCACTGAAGGAGAGCAGCAGATTTTTCTGGACGAAGCAGATGCGGACAGGCTGAAAGGAAAGCGGGTTGCCATTGTGGATGACGTGATATCCAAAGGGGAATCTCTGGCGGCGGCGGAGCGGCTGGTTGTGGCGGCAGGAGGAGAAATCTGCGCAAAGCTTGCCATACTGGCGGAGGGAGGCGCGGCAGCAAGAGATGACATTACCTATTTAGAAAAGCTGCCCCTGTTCCGGAAAGGGGGCGCGGGCTATGAGATTCTTGCTTAGAGATGTGCGCCTTCTGGACGTATTGCAGGGAGAAATTGTAAAAACGGATATTCTGATGGAAAACGGTATTTTTGCACGGATAGAGCCGGATATGCAGATAGAGGAGGCAAGAGATATCAAGGAAGTTTTCTGCGAAGGGCTTTTTGCGCTGCCCGGGCTGATTGACGCCCATTCCCATGTGGAGCTGAGTATGCTTTCCAGCGCTTCCTTTGCGGAGGCGGTCCTGAAGCAGGGCACCACGGCCGCCGTGCTGGATGCCCATGACGCGGTCAATGTGCTGGGGGCGCGCGGCGCGGCTTATCTGATGAAGGAAATGGCGCATACGCCGTTTACGCCGGTGTGGATGGCGTCCCCTTGTGTGCCCTCTGCCCCGGGATTCGAGGACTGCTATGGGCAGATAGAGCTGCCTGACGTCAAAACCATGATTGAGGAGTACGGCATGTACGGTATCGCGGAGGCTATGGATTTCCACCGTGTGATAGAGGGTGAGTCCTCCCTTGCGGCAATTCTTGCATATGGAAGGGAAAAAGGCCTGATGATAGACGGACATGCGCCCTGTGTGCGGGGAGAAGCGCTGGATAAATATATTGCGGCAGGCGTAAAAAGCGACCATGAGAGCGTTACCGTGGAGGAAATGCTGGAAAAATATGAGAAGGGCATGTATGTGATTGTGCGCAGGGGTTCCCTGCAGGAGCCGGCGAGCGCAAGCGAACTGCTTGCAAAGGTGGGGGAGACGGAGCGGGTGCTTCTGTCTACGGACGGCTGTATCACCGTGCAGGATATTCTGGCACACGGACATATGAATTACGCCATGGCACAACTCGTGGCGGAGGGGGTGGAGCCCATGCGCGCCGTCAGAATGGCGACACTCTATCCGGCGAAGGCCTACGGGCTGTCCCATATGGGTGCGGTTGCCGTGGGGAAAAAGGCGGATTTGGTGCTGGTGAAGGATTTGCAGCATTTTGAAGCGGCATCGGTGTATGTGGACGGTATGCCCCTTCTGCCTTCTTATCAAAGAGAAGACTTTCCAGAGGAGGTTATCCATTCTTTACATCACAGGCTGCTTGCGGACAGGGATATCCGGATAGAAATCCCGGCGGGTGCAAAGGAAGTAAAGGCAGCGGTGCTTGCCATTGTGGACGGCACGCTGGAAACCAAAAAGGAAGAAAAAATCCTTAAGGCCGAAGGGAATAACCTTTGCCTGCATGAGGATATCCTATACTGTGCGGTCGTGGATCGCTACAGGGAAGAGGGCAGTGTGGGGACGGGACTTGTGTGTGGCGCAGGCTGTTTTCACGGTGCAGTTGCCGGTTCCATCGCACAGGATACCCAGAACCTGATAGGGCTTGGAAATAACAGTGCAGATATGCTGCTCGCCATGAATGAGGTGTTAAAAAGACAGGGCGGCGTCGCCTTCGTGCAGGACGGCGAGGTAAAGGCTTTTCTGGCCCTTCCGGTCATGGGAATTTTGAGCCAGATGCCGGCGGAGGCGTTTGCAAAAGAGGTGCAAAATCTGAACTTTTTGTTAAAGGAGGCGGGAATGAGTCTGTCAAATCCGCTGCTTACCATGAGCTTACAGATACCGTTGGCAGTTATCCCTGAGCTTGCCATTACAAACAGGGGGCTGCTCGATGTCAGTCAAAATAGGTTTATTCCGGTCTGCAGGCCGGTTTAGATAGGAAAACCAAGGAAAAGAGAGGAATAAAAAATGGAAAAGTTTTTCAAACTGAAAGAAAACGGTACCAGCGTCAAAATTGAAGTGATTGCGGGTATCACAACCTTTGTCACCATGGCGTACATCATCATGGTAAATCCAGCTATGCTGGCGACGCCTTTTGAGGGTACGGACATGTATGACAAGGTTTTTAACGGCGTATTTTTTGCCACCTGCATCGCCGCGTTTATCGGCACTTTCCTGATGGGTGTGCTGGCGAAGATGCCCTTTGCGCAGGCGCCTGGCATGGGCATGAATGCATTTTTCACCTATACGGTTATGCTGGGAATGGGCTACTCCTATCAGGCGGCGCTGGCAATGGTATTTATCTCGGGTATGCTCTTTATCTTCATTACGCTCTGCTCCTTCAGGGAGAAGGTGGTGATGGCAATTCCTAAAAATATTAAGGTCGCCATATCGGTGGGCATTGGGCTCTTCCTCGCCTTTATCGGCTTTCAGGATGCAGGGCTTGTGGTGCTGAATCAGGATACCATGGTTTCCATGGTGGATTTCTCCACTTACGCGGAAAATCCGCAGGCGTGCTTCGGCGCAATCCTTGCTTTTATCGGCGTTGTACTGACTACAGTGCTCTACAAAAAGAAGGTGACGGGCTCCATCTTAATCAGTATTTTTGTCATTACCATACTCGGCATTTTTACCGGAAACACAGTGTTTGAAGGCTTTTCCATCAACTTTGGCGCACAGGTAAAGGATTTTGCACAAGTTTCCCTCTTTGCCTGCTTTGCCGGCTTTAAGGAATTGTTTATGGGAAGCAGTGTCGGACAGGCAATTCTGACTTTGATTATGTTAATCATTACCTTTTCCATGGTTGATATGTTCGATACATTAGGAACCCTGATTGGTACGGCAAAATCTGCCAATATGCTGGATGAGGACGGCAATATTCCCAATGGCAAGAAGAGCCTTCTGTGCGACGCAATCGCAACGGTGGGCGGCGCGATGATGGGAACCTCGACGGTTACTACTTATGGAGAGTGCATCTCCGGCATCAGCGTGGGCGGACGCACCGGACTGACCAGCGTGGTAACGGCGGTTTTGTTCCTGGCAGCGCTTGTGTTTGCGCCCTTTGTGGGAATCGTGCCGAGTTGTGCGACCGCTCCGGCTCTGATTTTTATCGGCGGACTGCTGCTTGGTGCAATCAAGGATATGGAGTTTGACGATATGAGCGAGGCAATACCTGCCTACCTTACCCTGATTATGATGCCGCTCACCTATTCCATTGCAAACGGCATTGCAATCGGTCTGATATCCTATACACTGATTAAAATCTTTACCGGCAAATTTAAGGACTTGAATGTGCTGACAGTGATACTGTCCGTGCTGTTCATCATCAGGTATGCGATGATTTCCTTATAAGTGACAGAACGAAAAAGAGAGTAGCGGAAAGATTCTTATGCTGATGCAGAAATTGGTATAAGAATCTTTTTTTATGTTTTGGAAATCCTATGGCTGTAATGAAACAGGCAGGAATTTTTGACTGCCGCATGCTTCTGTTATTTGTGAGACTAGGGTGGCTGAATCATAATGCAGAAA
>CAMWLB010000150.1 GCA_947174985.1 uncultured Lachnospiraceae bacterium
CCTCATCCCACTCTAAATTGAAGTCATCCATCAGAATACGCATCAGCTCCGCAATGGCAACTGTCGGGTGGGTATCGTTGAGCTGGAAAGTCACCTTTTCATGGAACTTTCTGATATCGTCGTGCTTCTTCATGTATTTCGCCACAGCCCTCTGCACGGATGCGGAGATAAAGAAATACTGTTGTTTTAAGCGGAGTTCCTTGCCTGCATAGTGATTGTCGTTGGGGTAAAGCACCTCTACAATGTTGCGGGCAAGATTTTGCTGTTCAACCGCCTTCTGGTAGTCGCCCTTGTCAAAGGAATCAAGCTGGAAACACTCAATCGGTTCCGCATCCCAGATGCGCAGGGTGTTGACAATGCCGTTGCCATAGCCGACAATGGGTAAATCATAAGGAATTGCCTTTACAGACTGATAGCCCTCCTGGAAGAAATGATTTCTTCCCTTTTCATCAGTGCGCACATTGACATAGCCTCCGAACTTTACCTCCTGTGCATATTCAGGACGGCGCAGTTCAAAAGGATTGCCGTTCTCCAGCCATACGTCCGGTACTTCTACCTGATATCCGTCCCTGATTTCCTGTTTAAACATGCCGTAGCGGTAACGGATGCCGCAGCCATATGCCGGATATCCGAGCGTGGCAAGGGAATCCAAAAAGCAGGCTGCCAGACGTCCCAAGCCGCCGTTGCCCAGCGCTGCATCCGGTTCTGCATCCTCCACCAGATTCAAATCCAGCCCCAGCTCATCCAAAGCTTCTTTCACCGGCTTGTATGCCTGCAGGTTGATAAGGTTATTTCCAAGTGCCCTTCCCATGAGGAATTCCATGGAGAGGTAGTATACCGTCTTCGGATCCTGCTGATCGTACTCCCTCTGTGTATCCATCCAGCAGTCTACAATCTGGTCCTTTACCGCATAGCATACTGCTTGAAAAATCTGTTGCTGCGTTGCCTCCTCCAAGGTTTTTCTGTACAAAGTCTTTATGTTGTACAGAACGCTTCTCTTAAACAATTCCTTGTCAAACTTTACCTTGCTTTTCAGCATATTCTGTCCTCCTCGTATTCGTCATCTTTCTTATTGCGGCAGGCGCTGCATCACCCTGCCGCCTTCATCACTAACTGTATTATACTATTAGTTTGAAACTCTTTCCACAGAAATCGTAACATTTTCTCCGTTTACATTCCATTCCTTTGCCACAGCAAGGGTTTCTCCCGTCGCCATCGACTCAGCAAGTACCTTTCCGGCAATTGCATCTTTATTGCGAAGCGCAATGTCCGCCACCTTTTCGTTGCCTGCAAAGGACACCTGAATGCGGTCAGTCACCTCG
The DNA here is from genome assembly GCA_947174985.1 of uncultured Lachnospiraceae bacterium. Lineage (GTDB taxonomy): Bacteria > Bacillota > Clostridia > Lachnospirales > Lachnospiraceae > Acetatifactor. The sequence continues at coordinate 1,323 of CAMWLB010000150.1, forward strand.
AAATCTGCCTCTTTCCGCATGGTCTGGATTTTACTAATGATTTCAAGCACAAAGCCCTCCTCAACCAGCGCATCTGTCAGGTTGGTGTCGAGCACTACCGTCATGCGATTGTCGCTCTCTGTCACATAACCCTCTTTCTGCGTCATTTCAATCAGCAAATCCTCTTCCGTCAGAGAAACCTCCGTCTCTCCCGCCATAAACTTCAGCGCACCATCCGCCCGCAGTTCATCCATTGCCGCGTTGCCGTCAAGAGAAGCAAGCGTTTTCTGTATACTGCCGAGCAGTTTGCCGTACTTAGGACCAACCGTCTTTAACTGGGGCTTAAAGATATAAGAAGTAAATTCCCTTACGTCATCCGTAAACCGTACCTCTTTTACATTCAGCTCTTCCGCGATAATATCCTTATAAAAATCGGTCAAATCATGCTCTGTTTTGACAAACATGGTGCTTATCGGCTGCCGGTTTTTGATATTTGCGGTGTTGCGGCAGGCGCGTCCCATGACAACTGCTTTTAACACTGTCTCCATATCCTCTTCCAGCTTTTTGTCAATCCATGCCTCATCCGCCTTCGGAAACTCACACAGATGAATACTTTCCGGCGCCTCCTTATCAATGCTCCGCACCAGATTCTGATAGATATCCTCTGTCATAAAGGGTATCATGGGCGCCGCCGCCTTACTGATGGTAATTAACGCAGTGTAGAGCGTCATGTAAGCATTGATTTTATCCTGCTCCATACCCTTCGCCCAGAAGCGCTCGCGGCTCCTTCTGACATACCAGTTGCTCATATCGTCCACGAACTCCTGCAGCGCTCTTGCCGCCTCGGGAATACGGTAATGCTCCAAATCCTCGTCTACTTCCGCTACAACGGTGTTCAGCTTGGAAAGCAGCCATTTGTCCATAACCGCCAGTTTGTCATATTCGAGCGTGTACTTCGACGCGTCAAAATCATCTATATTGGCATACAGCACGAAGAAAGCATAGGTATTCCAGAGCGTACCCATAAACTTGCGCTGTCCCTCCTGCACTGCCCTGCCGTGGAAGCGGTTCGGCAGCCACGGTGCGGAATTGATGTAGAAATACCAGCGGATTGCATCCGCGCCGTAGGTCTCCAGCGCATCAAACGGGTCCACGGCATTTCCCTTGGATTTGCTCATCTTTTGTCCGTTCTCGTCCTGCACATGTCCCAATACAATAACATTCTCATAAGGCGCTTTGTTGAACAGCAGGGTAGACTCCGCAAGCAGGGAGTAGAACCAGCCTCTCGTCTGATCCACCGCCTCCGAGATAAACTGCGCAGGGAACTGCTTTTCAAACAGCTCTTTGTTTTCAAAAGGATAGTGATGCTGTGCAAAAGGCATGGCGCCGGAATCAAACCAGCAGTCGATAACCTCCGGTACTCTGTGCATATCCTTGCCGCACTTCGGGCACTTAATTGTCACAGCATCGATATAGGGTCTGTGCAGCTCTACCTTGGCATCGTCCGGATTGCCGCTCATCTTTGCAAGCTCCTCGCGGCTTCCGACACTATGCTGGCAACCGCACTCGCACTCCCAGATATTGAGCGGCGTGCCCCAGTAACGGTTACGGGAAATCGCCCAGTCCTGTATATTTTCCAGCCAGTCCCCAAAGCGTCCCTTGCCGATGGACTCCGGAATCCAGTTGATGGTATTGTTGTTGCGTATCAAATCCTCTTTTACAGAGGTCATTTTGATATACCATGACTCGCGCGCATAATAAATCAGCGGTGTATCACAGCGCCAGCAGTGCGGATAGCTGTGCTCAAACTTCGGCGCGTCAAACAACAGGCCCGCTTCCTCCAACGCTTTTAAAATCATGGGGTCCGCTTTTTTGACAAAAGTGCCGGCAAAAGGCGCTTCCGCCGTCATATTGCCCTGTCCGTCCACAAGCTGTACAAAAGGCAAGTCATAGTTGCGTCCCACCTTGGCGTCGTCCTCACCAAACGCAGGCGCAATGTGTACTACGCCCGTGCCGTCCGTCAAAGTGACATAACTGTCACATGTTACATAATGCGCTTTTTTATTCTGTTTTTTGCAGATTTCCACCGCACAGTCAAAAAGCGGCTCGTATTCCTTGTACTCCAAGTCCTTTCCTGTCATGGTCTCCAGCACTTCATAGGCTTTTACGCCTTCCTCTGCGTTCCCGAGTCTGCCGAGAACAGTGTCTAAAAGTGCCTCCGCCATGTAATAGGTATAGCCGTCCGCTGCCTTTACCTTTGCGTAGGTTTCCACCGGATTGACGCACAGCGCCACGTTGGAAGGCAGAGTCCACGGGGTTGTCGTCCATGCCAGAATATAAGCATCCTCATCCTTCACCTTAAAGCGTGCCACCGCAGAGCGTTCCTTGACATCCTTGTAGCCCTGCGCCACTTCCTGTGAAGAAAGCGGCGTGCCACAGCGGGGACAGTAGGGTACAATCTTAAAGCCCTTGTAGAGCAGTCCCTTATCCCAGATTTCCTTGAGCGCCCACCACTCAGACTCGATATAGTCGTCATGATAGGTCACGTAGGGATTGTCCATATCCGCCCAGAAACCAACGGTGCCGGAAAAATCCTCCCACATACCTTTGTACTTCCAGACACTTTCCTTACACTTATTGATAAAAGGCTCCAGCCCGTAATTTTCTATCTGTTCCTTGCCGTCCAGTCCGAGCAGCTTTTCCACCTCGATTTCCACCGGCAGTCCATGGGTATCCCAGCCTGCCTTTCTGGGCACCATATAGCCCTTCATGGTACGGTATCTGGGAATCATGTCCTTGATAACGCGGGTCAGCACATGACCGATATGAGGCTTGCCGTTTGCGGTGGGCGGCCCGTCATAAAAGGTATATTCCGGTCCTTCTTTTCGGGTTTCCATACTCTTTTCGAATATGTCATTTTCCTTCCAAAATGCCTCGACCTGCTTTTCTCTTTCTACAAAATTCAAATCCGTCGATACTTTTTTGTACATGGCTTTTTCCTTTCTCTTTTTGTTTTTAAAATGTCACCAGTGATTGTGAGCTTCTGCAAGTAACAAAAAAGCCCCGTCCGTAAAAGGACGGGGTTTGAAACTCCGCATAACCACCTGTTACAGCATACGCTTCTCTCCGGCTTTCATCTGTCCGGCAGAAGTTATATGGTTCCCGGTAACGGCGGGACTCCGTCACGGACTACTGGGAAAAGCCTTTTGCCCGCGCGACTCGGAAGTGATATTCAGCAATCCCCTACTCATACCGGCCTTGCACCCTCACCGGCTCGCTGCAATTTTGAGAAACTGCTTACTGTCTTCGTCATGGTCTTTCTTATTCACGACAACAGAAGGCACGTGGAGCGTGGATTCTGTTGTTTATTGGTAATTATATAGTGAGGGCGTGGGAATTGTCAAGAAAAATTCTTCTGTATAAACGTCACAAACTCTTCCCTCGGTAGCGGCTTTGAGTAATAATATCCCTGAATATATTCACATTCCATATCAGAGAACTGTTTTACCATGTCTTCCGTCTCTACTCCCTCTACTACTATCTTCAAGTCCATTGCCTTAAACATTCTGATTGTATTCCTGAGCATAATCAAAAGTTTTGAATGGGCTTCTCCGCCAACGAAGCTCTTATCAAGCTTAACAATATGAAACGGCAGTGAAGCAATACGAAGCATATTGGAATATCCCGTTCCGAAATCATCCAGAGAAAAGGTGATTCCCGCCGCACTCAAAACATTCAGATTCTGAATCAAGGCTTTCTGAGAGTAAGAGGCTGCTGTTTCGGTAATTTCCAGATTAATCTGCTCCGGTCTGACATGAAAGCGGTTAAGAATATCCATGACCTGGTCCGCCAAATCACTGCGCATGCACTGCACCACGGATAGATTGATTTCTATATAATCGAGCTGCAATGCCTGATATTCTCTGCTGGCAATGAATTTACAGACCTCCTCCAGCACAAATGCCCCGATTTTGTGAATAGCTCCGCTCTTTTCCGCTGCCGGTATGAAAACATCCGGAGGAACAAATCCATATTTATCATCCTTAAGTCTGAGCAGAGCTTCCGCTGAATTAAAACGTTTTTCTTCCACGGAATAAATCGGCTGATAATAAACGGAAAAATTGTGTTCTGTCAGGGCCCGCTCAATAATGCCGTCCACATCTTTTCTGATGTCATAATAATCCTTCTTAAAAATTTGGGAAGCGTAAAGAACCTCGCCGGTATACGGCATAGTATTCAAATCATTCCCAAATGCAAGCAGGGAATCAACATTCGGAATATCTTCCGGACACCTTGTAATACAAACACAGTGCACAAGGTTTAAATCCATCTGATTAAACGAAAATCCACCTTTCATAAGCTCGTTAATCATCCTTGCATTTTCTTCTGTCCTGCCAAAATGCCGTTCATCGATCACAAGCCGAAATTTGCCCACCCCCAGATAATACAGTTCCGCCTGCACCTTATACTTTTTATTAAAAGCAACTATCTTATCCGCAATATCCCGCAATACCGCATTTATACTCTCATATCCCAGCATATCCCGAACGGTATAATAGTTAACTATATTTATCATTATGATTTCAAGCGGCTTCTTATTGGCAGCCGCTCTTTTTACATCAGCAACATATGCGCTTAATTTGCTCAGCCCTGTTTCAGAATCAATAATTTCTTCCGGTCTCTGAATTACCATACACACCAAAAGGATACCACATGAAAGTGAAAACATTTCCACTAAAAGTTCCGGATAAAAAAACTGGATTACAACTGCAACAAACATTATCGGTATCAGAGCTATTAATGCAGCAAAACGCTTTCTGTCAATCAGCCTTTTATGCTTAATAGCATAATAGAGCCCCAATGCGCATAGTATAACGGTCACGATATATAAAAGCAGAAAACATCTGCCTCTTGTATATGAACCATTTTCATCCAGATAAAATATTATATGTACGAACGGATTGACAGCCAGTGCGGCAGCCACAACAAGAACCGGTCCAAAGAGCAGTATTTTTTGAAGTCTGTTTCGTCTTAATTTGTGCCAGATATCCACCTGTGCAATAATATATATAACATAGAAAAACGGAGTAAGAATGTGGAACAGCAGATACGTGGTATGCGTAATATATTTTAGGACAACATATCCTGTCCCTACATATTCCAGATGAATGGTTCCGATATCTGCAATATCGGACAAAAGCACCACTATCAGCATCACTAGAAAACAATGGTTTAATTTGCCCTTCGTCATTCTCCGGATTACCATTGCAGTCAGTACAACTATTAAAATGATAAGCGCGCAATAATCGAAATAAGCAGATGTTTTCATCTCTATATCCTCCTGTTCATTTAATCGGCACCTCTTTATCAATCAGATGATAAATCATATTGATTACAAATCACAATATGCCGCATATAAAGAAACTAAAATATACCGAAAAAATAATATTGACCGACATTTGAATAAATGATACTCTAAATATATAAAAAACGCAAGTTGGGCAGAGCTGCTTTCCACTTCATACTTACAAAACGGAGGAATGTATCATGACATATGAAGAATTATTTTCAGGCGTGAAAGCCGAATTCATGAACGCTGATGTAAGCGATGTGAATGAGCACCTGGCATATCAGTTCAATATCACAGGCGAAGCACAGGGGATTTTTTACGCGGAGGTAAAAGATGGAAAGCTGTACGTGGAGCCGTATGAATATTATGACAGAGATGCCATGTTCACATGTAAAGCAGAAACATTGATAAAAATTGCAAAAGGGGAACTCGACCCGATTATGGCTGTTACACTTCAAAAGCTGAAAGTAGAAGGAAATATTGAAAAAGCGTTGAAGCTAAAGGGTCTGATTGAAAGCAAGAAGAAAAAAGGGTCAAAGAAATAATAACATGCGTCCCCTTCCGGGGTGTGTGAAACAAAGTCTGTAAATACTGATCTTCTATGATAATGATTGGGCTG
>CAMWLB010000151.1 GCA_947174985.1 uncultured Lachnospiraceae bacterium
ATATGATATACTATAAATCAAAGAGCAACCGATTGCGCAATTTGCAGAAATAAGGCTGCTTTTAAAAATATATACCAATTAAAAATTTGGGAATGGGAGGAAAAAGAATGAAGAAAAAAATGTTGGCAGTACTGATGGCAACAGCTCTGATGGCAACAGCTTTGACAGGCTGTGGTAACAAAAATGATCAGGGCGGCGCAGGAGGAAACAACGGCGGAGACTCAGCATCCGACCCTGTCGAAGCGCTGATTGCCTCTACAGATGGTCCGGTAACTTTATCAGTATGGGCAGCGGAAGAAGATCAGGATATGGTGAAGAATTGGTGTGATGCCTTTGCAGCACAGTATCCGGATATTACGTTTAATTTTTCAGTTGGCGTACAGTCAGAATCTACAGCTAAGGATACGGTTTTAACGGATCCGGAGGCAGCGGCAGATGTATATTCCTTTGCGGGTGACCAGTTACAGGATTTGGTAAGAGCAGGTGCCCTGCAGGCAGTTGTAATCCATACAGATGAAGTAATAGCGCGGGTAGGCGGAGCTGATTCCGGCGCTGCACAGGCAGCTACTGTAAACGGAACCTTATATGCATATCCGGCAACGGCAGACAATGGCTACTTCATGTTCTATAACAAAGAATACTTTACAGAAGAAGATGTAAAGTCTCTGGATACCATGATGCAGATAGCAGCAGACAATGGAAAAAAGATTACCATGCAGTATGATTCCGGCTGGTACAACTTATCCTTCTTTATCGGCGCCGGTTTTGAATTGACCCTGAATGAAGATGGTACTAATAACTGTAACTGGAATGGCACTTCTGCAGACGGTATTGCCGGTGTTGACGTAGCGCAGGCTATGCTTGATATCGCGACAAATCCTGGATTTGTAAGCCTGACTGACGCAGAATTTGTGACCGGCATTAAAGAAGGCAGTATCATTGCAGGTGTAAATGGTACATGGAATGCATCAGCAGCAGCAGAAGCATGGGGAGACAATTATGCAGCAACCTGCCTGCCGACCTATACTTGCGCAGGAAAGCAGGTTCAGATGGCTTCCGTTGCAGGCTATAAGATGTTTGGCGTGAATGCGTATACAGCAAATCCCGGCTGGGCTATGCTTCTGGCAGAATATTTCACAGATGAAGCACAGCAGATTGAGCGTTTTGAACTGAGAGAAGCAGGACCTGCGAACGTTGCGGCAGCATCTTCTCCTGCAGTACAGGCAAATCCTGCAATTGCAGCACTTGCATTACAGTCACAGTATGCAATTCTGGATGGCTGTGAGAGCGGTAACTACTGGTCTCCGACAGAATCCTTTGGTGCAATCCTTGCTGGCGGCAATGCAGATGGAACAAGTCTGCAGACATTGCTTGACAATATGGTAGATGGTATTACACAGTAGGAAACTAAGCAGGGAATTTTGAATGGAATCGAATATGGCTCACACTCGCAGTGGGTGTGAGCTATATTTAAAATGAAAGCTATCACTCTGGGAGGAGTTGAAGAGATGAAGAGTGTAGTAAAAAAGATAGGAAATATTTTTAGAAACTTTGGAGAAAGCGTAGCAAAGGGAAACCTGTGGGTAAAGCTTTCTTTAATTATTATGGGCGCCGGTTATCTGGGCGTGGGACAGGTCGCAAAGGCGGTTTTGATGACAGTGGTGGAAGCGGTATTTGTACTGTATATGCTGCTTGTCGGGGTGCCTTACCTGTCAAAATTCGGCACACTGGGCACTGTGCAGTATGAGAGTATTTTCAACTTCCAGACAATGAAAAATGAAGTCAACAACTATGACCATTCCTTTATGATACTACTGTTTGGTGTTATCACCATCATATTAATAGTTGCATTTCTGTGCATTTACATAGCAAATATGATTTATGTGTACACACTGCAGAAAAGGAAAGAACAGGGGATTGCCATCAACTCTTTCAAAAAGGATTTGCGCTCGCTGTTCAATGAGCGGTTCCATATCACGATTCTGGCGTTGCCCGTTTTGGGAGTCGTAATATTCACGATTGTGCCGCTGATTATTATGATTGCCGTGGCGTTTACCAATTATGACCAGAATCATATGCCGCCGGCATCGTTATTTACATGGACGGGCGTAGATAACTTTAAGGATTTGATTACAACCAGTACAACGATTACCTTTGGGTATTCCTTTGGAAAGGTAATTGTCTGGACTTTTGTCTGGGCATTTTTTGCTACTTTTACCACTTATTTTGGCGGTATCTTAATGGCAAAGTTTATCAACAATCCCAAGACGAAGGTACAGAAGCTGTGGAGAACCCTGTTTGTTGTTACCATAGCTGTTCCGCAGTTTGTGTCGCTGCTTCTGGTTCGGTATTTCTTTGCTAACACGGGTATTGTAAATACCATATGCAGTCAGATTGGGGTGACAGATTTCCTGACGAAAATAGGACTGGTTAGAGAGGGTCTTGGTTATATTCCGTTTTTGAGCAGTCCCGGCTGGGCGCATTTTATGATTATCATGATTAACATCTGGGTTGGCGTGCCCTATCAGATGCTGATTGCGACGGGTGTGTTGATGAACATTCCGAATGATTTGATGGAGAGCGCTAAAATAGATGGTGCAAGTTCCTTCCAGATTTTTAAGAGTATTACCATGCCTTATATGCTGTTTGTAACCGGACCGAGTCTGATTACACAGTTTATAGGCAATATCAATAACTTTAACGTAATTTATCTGCTGACGCAGGATGTATACAAGACGACGGACCAGCTGCTGGCAAACTCGAGCGCAAAGGAAGTGGATTTGCTGGTGACATGGCTGTTCAGGCTGACAAGTGAACAGTACAACTATAAGATGGCGTCTGTTATAGGCTGCGTGGTATTTGTTATCTGTGCTATATTTACCCTGATTGCATTCAGAAGAATGACAGCGGGAGATAAGGAGGAAAGCTTCCAATGATGAAAAAAGTAGTCAAACCTGTTATACGCCATCTGGTGCTGGCGCTGCTTGCTGTTATATGGCTGATTCCGATTGTATGGCTGCTTGCAACCTCTTTCAGCAGTTATCAGGGTATCAATATCAGTCACTTTTTCCCGGAAAAGTTTACCTTCAACAATTATCTGATGCTCTTCGGGGCGGCGGATACCGTGGCACAATTTCCGAGATGGTTTATGAATACCTTTTTGATAGCGATATTTACCTGTATCATATCGACTTGTTTTGTGCTGATGGTGGCATATGCCACGAGCTGTATGCGTTTTAAGGCAAGAAAACCCTTGATGAATGTGGGTATTATTCTGGGAATGTTCCCTGGCGTACTGTCCATGATTGCGGTTTATTTTGTATTGAAATCCATAGGACTGACCAACTCCCATTTTGGTATGGTACTGGTTTATTCAGCAGGTTCAGGTCTGGGTTACCTGATTGCAAAGGGCTTTTTTGATACGATTCCTGTATCCTTGCGGGAGGCGGCAAAGCTTGAGGGCGCTTCAGAGGCAACCATATTTACAAAAATTGTCATTCCTCTGTCGGGACCCATTATTGTTTATACGGTTATCAGTTCTTTCCTGTCGCCGTGGATGGATTTTGTATATGCAAAGCTGATTCTGAATTCCGGTATTTCAACGGACTGGACGGTGGCAATCGGTTTGTACAATATGCTGGACCGCTCGCTGATTAATACTTATTTCTCGAGATTCTGCGCAGGCGGCGTACTGGTTTCCATACCGATATCTGCTTTGTTTGTTATCATGCAGAAATTCTATGTGGAGGGCGTTACCGGCGGTTCCGTAAAGGGATAGCCTAAAAGGAGACACTATGGACAAATTTGTTGTAAATATCATTCACCGTCCGGAGATGGTGCCGGAGTATGCAGAAAAAGTAACCGGGCATGGGAAAGAAGAGGACATTGGAAGAAAATCCCTGTTGACGGAATCTTTGGACATTTTTAAGCTGCAGCAGGAGACTGCACACAAAAATGGTTTAAAAACAACAATCCAGATGACTTATGCCAGTCTGTTTAATGAGGAAGCCATTGCACTTGCGAAGGAACACCATGAAAAGTACGGCGATGAGATTGCGCTTTCCTTGTTAGGACTGCCCTGCAAGGAGTTTAGGGAAAAATATAAGACGAAGGATTTCTGCATCTGGATGTTTTCAATGGAAGATAAAAAATCCATTGTAGATGATGTGTTTGGAAAGTTTTATAATATTTTTGGATTCTATCCGGAATCGACAGGTTCCTATTACATGGATGCGGATTTGGTAAATTATATAAAGGAAACCTATCCTTCTGTCAAGTGTGCGGTTGCGACCTGCTGGGAGGAGGGACCTAAGGCATACCATACCTGCAACAATTCCTGGTATACTTTTATGGATGGCGGCCCCTGGGCGCCGTGGATTCCTTCCAAAGCAAATGTGCATGCACCTGCCGCTGACGAAAAAGAGGATGCCGGGATTGTGGCGATTCCCCACCTTTCAAGGGATTTGCTGGCATGTTATGACGGGAACGGCTCCAATTTCGGAACACATCCGCAAAACGTGCTGCGCGGCATGATTTACGACTCTAAGACTTGGGAATATCCGTATCTGTATAACCTGATTGATCAATACCGTTCTCTTGAGAAGTACAATAACGGATATGCTTACAATATGATGTTTGTGGGCCCCGGCTGGCTGAACAAAATGGGACGCTGGGAAGCGCCGTTTGAACTTTTGAAAAAGTCCTACGAGGACGGCATGGCCTATTATGGACAGTTGAAAAAAGAAGGTAAACTGACGGATATGACCATGGCGGAGTTCGCGGATTACTACCGTGGCAAGAAAACCTACACAGAGCCGGAATGTGCGCTTTGGAGAGATATTCTGTATGGTTCTGACAAGCAGCTTTTCTGGTATTGCGACCCGTATATGAGGGTTTGTGTTAACATGGACCAGGGCGGCGCCATTGTGGATTTGCGTCCTTATGCTGCAAAGCTGGAATGGAAAGTCGGAATCGGGACGCCGCATGTAACGGATGCATCTTATCCTTTCCTGATTCAGGAAAAGTACCGTGCAGGCTATTTTACCCATTACGCAGGCGAGGGTACGATAAAAAGCGCAAAGCTGACCTATAAGGGTGAAGAGGTGGATTTATGCCTCTGCAGAACCAAGGCCGCGTTTTCGGAAGAGCTGATAGAAGACGGCAAGAAAAGGCGCATCCTGACACTGGAGCCGGTGGATATTGTATTTTCCGATTTGACTGTAAAGCTGCAGACCAGAATCATTTTTGAAGAGGGAAGTTCACAACTGGGAGTGGAGCGCAGGATTTTAAGCATGAGTAATCCCGAGGCAGAAATAGAGTTGAACGAATATATGGTAGCATGTTATGGAACGACGGAATATGCGGAAGATATGTCATCTCTGATTCTGGGCTGTCAAAAAGGCGGCGAACAAAAGGAAATTGCCTATGCCTATAAGTGCCGTGAAGAAGAGCTTGTGGATGCAGACGAGGTTTACTGTGTGCTGCCTCCGATTAAAACCCGGGTTGCAATGTCTGCGGATAAGGCGGGAGCGAAGGGATATGTGAAGGAAGGATATGCGTTCTCTCCTATGTTTACTCTGGGTTATACTACCACATTGTCAGATAAGGAGGTATTTACCACATGGCTCAATCTGGAAAGGGAAAATTAAATTTCAGATGTCCGTCCTGCTTTATGAGAGATTTGGATATCGATATGTTTTATGATAAGGATAAGCAGGAGTACTATTGCCTGCGCTGCCAGTACAGGGGCAGTGAAGAGGATGTCCTTGAAAAAAATGAAATGGTACGGTTCCGTTATGGGGCGATGATGAAACGTTTTACAGATTTTAATGTATAAGAAGTGATACATTAAAATACGGAACAAAAGAGGCAAAGAAAGGCGGTGCGTCTGCGCCGCCTTTCCTAAAGGAGAAGCTGTCTGTGGAAAAAGAAATGACATTTATAAAAGGCATGGATATCTCTACGCTCTTAGAGGTAGAAAACTGCGGGGGAAAATTTTATGATAACGGCGTGGAAAAAGATGTTCTGGATATTTTGAAATCTTATGGTGTCAATACAGTAAGGCTCAGGCTTTGGAACGACCCTTATTCTGAGGAAGGGAAGCCTTATGGGGCGGGCACAAATGATTTGGGAGTAACTGTCTGTCTGGCAAAGCGTGCCTTGGAAAAAGGCATGGGATTTCTGCTGGATTATCATTACAGCGATTTTTGGGCGGACCCCGGAAAACAGATTTTGCCAAAGGCGTGGCGCGGCTATGGCGTCGGAATGCTGGAGGAGGCGGTTTATGCTTATACGGCAGAGACGCTTCGTATCTTAAAGAGAGCGAATGCGCTTCCGACTATGATTCAGATTGGAAACGAATTGTCGAACGGTCTGCTCTGGCCCTACGGTAAAACGCCGGAATATGATAATATTGCAAGGTTTGTGAGCGCCGGAATCCGTGCGGCACGTTCCGTGGACAGAAGGATTCCGATTATGCTGCATTTGGATAACGGCGGCAATAATGCATTGTACCGCAGCTGGTTTGATGAGTACTGCAAACGGGGAGAGGATTTTGATATCATTGGCTTGTCCTATTATCCTTTCTGGCACGGCACATTGCAGATGCTGTCGGACAATATGGCTGATATTGCAGAGCGCTACCAAAAGGATTTGATTGTGGCTGAGGTTTCCATGGGATATACCATGGAGGATTATGCGGCTTATGAGGGACTTGCGGCGCACGAGCGGAAAGGATACGCGACAAGGCAGTCCCTGGTGGAAAAGATAGAATACCCCATGACAAAGCAGGGGCAGTGCGACTTTATGAAAGATTTTCTGACACGGATACAGAATGTGCCGAATAACCGCGGAAAAGGATTTTTTTACTGGGAACCTGCATGGATACCCGTTGCCGGAAGCGGCTGGGCGACAGAGAGCTCATTACAGTACATGGGGGATAAAGGGCCCTGCGGTAACGAGTGGGCAAATCAGGCATTGTTTGACTATGATGGAAACGCGCTGCCGGCACTTTCTGTCATTCGGGATTTTGAGCCAAAAAGCACGTAAAATGAATTGGGAAAGGGAAGGGTAGGACGGATGAAAAAGACAGGAAAGCGAAGACTGGCTGCAGTTCTGCTTGCCGCTATGTTGGTGGCGGGCATGACAGGCTGTGGGGACAAAACAGACGGGGAAGAGGGAAATACAGCCATGGAGGAGCATACCACGACGGAGAATACCGATGAGGATAACATTAAAGAGCGCATTACGGTGGAGGAGCTGCTGGCAGCG
>CAMWLB010000152.1 GCA_947174985.1 uncultured Lachnospiraceae bacterium
GCTATGATGCGCAGGAAATGAACAGACAGAATTATCGGGATGAAGATGCTGCTGTTTTTTATGATATTAAGCGCTGGATCAGCGACGCGGACAGGGTGGAGAGCGTTATCTTAAAAAGCGGATACAAATACCAGTTTTCCAGAAAAGAGATGCTCAGGGCTTATTTGGATTACCTTTTGGAGATGGCACGCCAGCAGTTTAAGTGCAGTTTTACGAATATCCAGCTTTTGGCGCCTATTCGTCAGAAGGAGAAATTCCGCAGACTGTTTACGGAGCTGCTTCAGGAGTATACCGTTAACTGCGAGCTGGATGAAGGCATGGCGGTATTGTTTCACAGCATTCACAGCATGATCAGGGCAAAAGGGTATGAAGAACGGCGGTGGTATCATGCCCTTGTGATTGACTGCGGCGGTGGAACTACAGATTTAACTTCAGGGCGGTTCTGCATTCAGAATAACAGAGTGTCCTATATCATTGACCTGGAAACGCGATACGAAAACGGCGACACGAATATGGGCGGAAATAACCTGACTTACCGCATCCTGCAGCTGCTCAAACTGCGCCTTGCGGAGGAAATGGGATTTCTGGGAAAAGAACCGTTACTCATAGGCAGCGCCGGAGAGGGAAAAGGTGCCTATGGGGAACTGGAAAAACGCTATCTGCAGGCGGAGGAGTGGCTGCCCACCCAGTTTAAAGAGTATGAGGGAAGAAACAGGGAGCAGTATTTCTTCGTAAAGAATAATTATTATTACCTTTTTGAACTGGCGGAGCAGGTTAAAAAAATGTTTTTTCAGGCCGGTTTCTGTTATGAACTGAGGCTGTCCACTGAGAAAGGACAAGATATTTTTATAGATAAATGGAAACTGTCCGTCTGCGGAAATGGTTGGGACAGTGTTTCTGGCGGAACATTTGAAAATGTTTCCGGGCAGGTAGAGATATGCCTGTATCTGCATGAAATAGAGGAGCTTCTGCGCCCTGAGGTTTATGGGCTGATGGAGCGGTTCCTCGATGACAAATTTGAAAAGGGACAGCTTGCGGAATATGAAATGATCAAGCTGACAGGGCAGTCCTGTAAGTCGGGGCTGTTTCTGGAGGCACTAAAACAATATGTCCCGGGGAAGAGGATACAGGGAATCCGACGGGACGAGGCCGGGACAGAGTTAAAGATGTGCTGCCTTGAGGGCGCGCTTGCTTATTTTATGAACTGCAAGCTGGGGTACATGAAAGTAAATGAAAATTACAGGGTGGGCAGCCTGCCTTATGAGATCATGGCATACACCCATGAAAATAAAGAGAAAATCCTGATCAAGAGTCTGGATGCGGAAAATCATATCGGATATATTTCCCGTTTCCATATCGGAAACCAGTTAGACCTGTACTTAAATGATGAACAGGGAAAGCGGCTTAAGACCTACTATTTTGCATATGACACCGCTAAGTTTGAGAAGACCACACAGAAGGAGATTGATGATACTTATGCGGGAACGGTCATTCAGGAGGAGACGGATATCATTGAAGAGGGAGAGATGAAATTTTTCGTGTGGATTTCCAAGGAGCGGTGGGGCTTTGAGGTTCTGCCGATTTTGAGGGATCAAGAAGTTTTGTATAAAGGCGTAGAGACATTCTTTGACTTTGAAGATGATACTTGGGAATTGAATTTCTTCGACGGAAGAAAGTAGAGGTGGCGTCATGGAGCAGTCAGGACAGGAAAAGTGCATGGAAACCATGAAGGAAATGATACAAAAGGAAATACAGTCCATCTCCAGTCTGGAGGAGCGTGTTGCCTTTAAGGAGCTGATGGAAGGTGTTTTTCTGTCCCTGTACGAGACGAACCTGAAGATGTATGAGGAACTGGAGCGGCGTGTAAAAGAGGATCTGGATTACGATAAAAACCGTTATTACATAAAGACGGGCATGATCGAGAAAGAATTCTTTGACGCAACCCATCATCTGCTGTTCCCTATGGAAGAAAGCGATTTAGATGGGAACCTTTACAGCATGAAAGAAATTCAGCAGGCAGTGGCGGAAGAAGGTGCCTTCCCGCTGATGAAAGTCATGCTCTGCTGTGACTTTTTGGAGCTGCGGAGACTGTTGGAGGCACAGCCCGTATTTGAGGGCGTGATTGAGACACAGGAACCTGACGGGGAATGGAAGGTGGAGGTTCATTTACGGGAGAACAGGGAGTATCTTGAAAAGATTGCTTATCTGTATCTTCTGTTTACCAGAAATGGCATTCCTTGGCAGACGGTCAATGCGCCGTATTTATATAAAATGGCGGATGTAATAGTGACGGGACTCCCGGAAGGCATTACAGGAGAAGAAAAAATAAAGCAGGTGATGATCCAGTTTGGCGAATACAGCAGGATCATTCGAAAAGATGTCATTCCCGTGTGGAATGTACGGAGACTTGAATTGGAGGGCGTGGGCTTTCCGACGCCCTGTGAAGACCATCGGAATTTTGAGCACCAGATTTCCCTGCGCCAACATGGTGCGGATCATGCCTATCTGGTGGAGGATGACAGGAATATCCAAACGATCAGTCAAAACGGCGAGAAACTGCGGATTGTATGTGAAACAGGAGAGGCAAAGAAGTGGGGAATTTATCAGATCCGTTCTTCTGAAGAGCAAAAGATTGACCGCTATACCTTTCCGGTTATGGAAAATGGAAGAGAAGAGAGTTTTGCAGAAAAATACCAGCGGAAATGGAATCAGCAGATCAGAACCAGAATGGAACTGACGCGCTTTATCAAAGGGTTTGGACTGGAGGATTATGTAAGTTATCAGCACTGTCAGATAGAAGACCAGTTTCCGAGCAGGCAGGAGACTTATTCCATGAATTTCTTTGTGCAGGATGAGATTCGGGATAAGGAAGCACAGAAAAAGCTGGTTTTGTATTTCCGGCCCGGTCAGAAAGAGGACTGGCTGCAGAGGGACATTTTAAGTTTTCTTGTATCCGAGGTGCAAAGGGTCTATCCGGAGTATGACTGTGGAGGAATACTGCTATGAGGCATCTATGGGAAGTGCTGCTGGCAGCAGAAGAGGAAGGGATTGCGGAAGAAAAACTCCGTTTTGTACATACACCGACAGGGAGCGGATATATGGAACTGTCACTGCCCTGTCTGAACCAGACTTGGCTAGATGAAGATGAACAGGCGGAAGGCGGGCAGACGGAAGACATCAGCATAGGGGTCAATACCTATTATCGGTTTTATGACATCTTTTATAACATGTTCCCGCCCGATGCCGCAGAGTTTCCTGCCTTACGGGAAAGCCTGACAAATCTAAGTCTCCATATGCTGGCTCAGAATGATATTCGTAGGGGACTGACAAAAGAAGACTACCATAAACGGCTTCTGGCAAAAGAGATTCTGGCGGGAGGCTTTGGCGGGATGACAAAGGACGTGTTCCTGTCTATGAACAGGACAGAACGGGAAAAGCTGTTAGGTGGTTGGCTGAACAGTTTTCGGGTAGGAAGTGCCCTGCCGGTTTTTCTCGACATGGTCCATGGTCTGGTGGCGGACAGTATTGTCTATCACAGTAATGAGTGCCCGGATGAGGTACTGGTTTATACAGGATTAAGGAAAGAGAGAAATTTGGAACAAAGAATCCAATTCCTGATAGATACATTTCTGGATATCCGTTATCATGTAGAGATTTTTTATGAGTTTCATTTCGGCATTATCGGAGTGGAGGAGACCATGCAGATTGATGCGATTGCCATTTGCTGAAGGGAAAAAGGAGGAAAGCCATGTTTCAGAATGTTTATCCCGTATTTGAGGCGAAGAAACTCTTAAAAAAGGAGATGTTGGACAATCTTAGGGATTTTCCGAGAGAGTTGTTTGACTTACAGTACCAGGGATATAGTGATGGCATTTTGACAGGATGTGAACTGGAGGGATATGACGGCGGATTGAAAATCATGCCGGGAATCTTGTATTGTCAAGGAGTTCCTTATTTTTTGAAAAAGCCATTCGATGTTTCGGTGCAAGCAGAAGGGCGGTTGACGTACATAAAGGTACGTTTTCTTGGTAAATCCATTGGCGCAAGACAGGAAGAATATCTTTCGCAGATTTACATAGATGAACGGATTCCGGATTCAAACTATGAATTGGAGCTGGGGCGTTTCAAACTTCAGACGGGAGCAAAACTGCGGACGGAATATGTTAATTTTTTTGATTATGCCACGGAGTATGACACGATAGATCGGATACATGTGCCTTTTGCAGCAGCAGGGCATCAAGGTATATGGCCGCAGTTATTGAAATGTTTTGCGAAAGAGCTGCTGCATTTTCCGAAACATGAATCAGGGGATATTGCTTTCTGTCTAAATTGCCTCCAGCTTGAAAAAGCGATGCCTTATGAGGCTGTCAAAGCGTATTTGAATGTGAGACTGAGACAGGACAGGGAATACACAAATCAGCAGATATATAGTGCATTAAAGGATATATTGCGGGAGGCAGGAGGAAAAGAGAGCGACTTTGGAGGTGAAATAGGAAAAAAAGAGGGGACATTACTTATGATATAGCCGCAAGGAGAGAAGGAGGCCAATATGTTTTTAGATGAAAAATTACTACAAAAACAAGTAGAGAATAAAAAGCGGGAAGAACTAAAGAAACAATTACAGGATGTAAAAGAAGATATTTTCAGACAGGAGCAGGAACAAAAATCGGTTGAAGATTGGATTCGGGAAATCGATTGCAAATTGGTGGAGATTAACGGAAAAAAATTTGTGTGTGAAAAAAAGAAGGTGGCAGGTAATCATATCGGCATATTTATTCTCCCGGAAGATGTGGAAACGATCATTGAAGACCATAATGTAGTAACGGTTATTTATCGCACGTTGGAAATTGGAACAAACACTACTTTTTTGAACCAGCCTTCTGTTATAAAAAATCACAAAGAATTTCAAGAGAAACTGATTAAGCAATATTCACAGGATAAAGTAACCTATTGTCCGGTGGACTCAGGAATTTTGGAATCAGGAAAATACAAAATATGTTTTGCGGAGGGCGTTATGGCCAGTGCGATAGGAGGCATATTTATTAATAATTTTATCTGTAGTGGAAAGAAACGAGCGGTCATTGGAAACTATTCATGCAGATTAGTGCAACGGTATACTTTTGGAAACTTATTCAAAGCAATGCTGACAAAAATGTTTGAGGAGGACAGATAAATGGGGGATCATGCTGTTACATATGAAAAAATTGTATTAAATGGATATCAAGTCGAGCACATTCTGTCCCTGGAGATGCAGGAAAGCATAAATGAGCATGGCAGTATGCATCTGACGGCAGTTATTCCGGAAGAGCAGGCAGAACAATATGTATATATGACATCTCCCATGATGCCCATTACCCTGAGCTACAAAACTGATGATAAGAAAATGAATACTTTGTGTCGCGGAATTGTAACTGATATACAGGTAAACTGCCAGGGAAATACCTATTATATGGATTTGACAGTGAAAGGAAAGACTTATGCGATGGATATTGTGGAGCGTGCCAGATCGTTCCAAAAAACATCTATGACTGTTCATCAGCTGATTAGGGAAGTAATGTCCAAGTACGGTGAGTATGATTGCATCATACAGATTCCGGATGAACGGATAAAAAGGCTTGTAGTACAGTACAAAGAAACCGATTGGGAATTTTTAAAGCGCTTTGCGTCTCATTATGGCGCAGTTTTGATTCCCGATATGGAATCGGAAAAACTCACCTTGTATGTTGGAGTTCCCGAAAATACAGAATCTTATTCAGTCAATCCGTATCATTATAATCTCGTGAAAAAAGTAGATGAATATCTGCGTGTAAAAGAGAATCGCTGGAAAGATGCGCTGGAAACAGATTTTACAGTATTCCAAATATGGGATTATCAAATTTTCAGGGTTGGAAATGAAGTCCTATTTCATAACGCAGCTTTGACGGTTCAATCAGTTCAACGATTATTACAGGACGGGGTCTTAAAAAACCAATACGAATTGAGGCAGAAAAATGGCCTGCGAGGGATTGAATTACATAATAATATGATTGTTGGAATTTCCCTTACAGGGCAGGTTACGAAAGTTTCCAGAGATAAAGTCATGGTACAGCTCAAAATTGATAAGCCGGGAAGCGCAGCATATTGGTTTCCCTATTCGACCATGTCAGCTTCTCCGGATGGAAGCGGATGGTACTGTATGCCGGAGAAAGGAGATCAGGTAAGGGTATATTTTCCGACAGATAAGGAGTCAGATGCCTATGCAGTGAGCGCTGTCAGCGGCTATGAACCCAAACCGGGAGATGCGGAAGATTTCATGGCAAATCCCGATGTGAAATATTTAAGGACAAAAGCAGATCAGGTAATCCTGTTTGCAGAGGAGGGAATTATCCTTAATTCAGGGGACGGACAGGCCACTATATTTTTGGGAAATGATGGGAAGTTGACTGTATATGGAAATACGGATGTCAGCTTGACAGCGAAGAATACACTATCATTAATTTCCAACGGACAGTTGTTTGTGGGTGCGGCGGAATCACTCAGTCTGAAAAAGGGGGAGGGAACAGAGATTACTTTGGATGGTAATGGGAATATTTTGCTGAAAGGCACAAAGATATATGGCAATTGACGGAGGAAATATGGATAGAGAGGAAGCAAAAAAGCGGTATAAAGAAGAGATATCAAAGTATCTGCAGGAGGGCATGGAATTATTACAGAAAAATTGGGAGAAAAGGGAAGATGAAGTAAAGCATACAATACTTGAAGTATTATTGCAATTATTTTCGAACAGTGGGGACAAAGAACAAATACAGTATGTTCAAATGTCATTGCTGCGTTCACAAATGGACGAGGATATTTATAAAATGCTTTTATCGTTACATAACGAAACTTACTTTATGGACCCCGATCCTCGTATGCAGGCAATAGATATTAGCAACGTATTTGCTCCTTTAAAAGAAGTCAGGACAAGACTTTATCAGGCGATAGGTGAGTATCAGGGAAAAATAGAGAGTTTTGATGCGGATCGGATGATCCGGGAAACAGCAATGGCATTTTATAAAAAGCAGGCGGACGGTTGCAGGATGCTATTTCGTGATCTGGGTCAATGGAGAGCAGAAAAAGGCATTCTGCCGCTAAAGCGGCTGATAGTGAAATGGGGCGGATTTCAGGAAGAAAGCGAAACAGTATATCTGACAGATACAAGGGAAAAAAGTCAGACGCAGTTTCTTACATATAATGAGAAAAATTCTATTAATCAATGGGATATACGATAT
>CAMWLB010000153.1 GCA_947174985.1 uncultured Lachnospiraceae bacterium
GTAATTCACAAAACCCTCCGCAACGATTCCCAAAATCCTGAAACATCCGATAAAGCTCTTCTTTTTTCACAATATTCTGAATCCAGTTATCAGGAATATCACAAAAGCCATAATAAGCGCCCGCCATTCCTCCGGCAACTGCCGCTATCGTATCTGTGTCACCACCCAAATTTACGGCTTTCAAAACCGTCTCACAATATCCGGCTGTGTGGAAAAATGTCCATACAGCCGCTTCCAGCGTATCGACAACATAGCCTGTGGATTTCACCTGTTCTTCCGGCAGACTAAGAATCTGCTTGTCTAAAATGCGCTCAAAATATTGCAATTCATCTGCATATGATATGCGACAGTTCTTTTTTACAAAATCTATTGCTTTTTCCAGCGCTTGCTCTTTTTCATTTTCCAAAAGCTGTATGACAAACTGCACATAAAAAATGCATGCCAGCTTGGAACGTCTCGTCCTGTGTGTCAGGGAAGAAACTTCTTCCACCATTTTTATAAAGTCATCATCACCCAGCTTATACCCGTAAAACGCTAAAGGAAGCACCCGCATCAGCGAACCGTTTCCATTATGGTTCTCCTCCGCTCCGCCGCATTCGACAGGATTTTTCCTTGCACACATTTGAATCAGGGCATCTCTTGTCGCATTTCCGATATCAAATATTTCTCCCCATGGAGTAAAGCTGCTTTTTTCATAAAAATCCACAAAATTTTGTGCCAGCCTGGTGACAGAGTACCCTTTGTTGATTGCGTCAATCAAGCACAGTGTCAGCGATGTATCGTCAGACCATGTTCCAAACGGCTGATGATGCGTTCCATATGCCCACATTCCCTCAACCGGATTACGTTTTCTCTCCTCCCGGGTTGAAAATTCAACCGGAACCCCCATTGCGTCCCCAACACAAAATCCAAACAAGCCGCCATATATCCTGCTTTCCTTTTCATTTCTGATATCTAAAACCATCGGCGCATGGCTGCGGTATGACGGACACTCCTTTTCCGGAAACATGACGTATTTCGGTTTTCGCTCGCTGTCATAGCATTTGCAATGTAGTGCATCGCCCTTTATGTAATTTTCACATGTTGTACATTGCGGAGTTGATACCAATCGTTTTGCACCGTTTTTATAGGATTCAATGTCCATTGCCCAACGCTCCTGCAATGACCTTTGCTTATATTCTCTACGCATTTTCTGACGCCTCTCCTGCTCCCACGTCTGACAGTGAGCTTCACATACATTATACCGACAGCCCGGCAGAATAGCAACAAGAGCATAAAATAAGCCGATAAACAACGGGAAATTCCCGCGGGGATTTCCCGCAGAAGTTCTCCATTGTTCACTGGCTTTATGCGTACTTTTACAGGCGCTACCGCAAAACCGCCACGCTGTAGGACGGCAGGGTAAGCGTATCTCCTTCCAGAGTCACTTCGCCTCCATCCACCGTAAGGTATCCTGCAAGTTCAGAATAACCATACTGTTCCGCAGACAGCACTACCGTTTTTTCGTCCGTCTCGGATAAATTATAAATTACATATATCGTAGTTCCGTTATAGGTCTTGGAAATCGCAGCGATATCCAAATCCGTAATTTCCTCCAGCCGCGCCACGGTTCCCCTTGCTATCTCAGAATTCTGATTGCGCAGCAGAATGGTATCTTTAAAAAAGCTGTATATCGAAGTGGCGTCCTTTATCTGCTCCTCCGCACAGGGGAATCTGTTTTCCTGCGGATCCATGTCGAGCGGTCCTCTGGTCATTCCCGCCGCAGAAGCGTCCGCAGACCAGTACATGGGCGCGCGCTTATTCTCATCTTTTCCGCTGCCGGTCATGCCGATTTCTTCGCCATAATATACAAAAGCGCTTCCGCTCATCAGAATATTCAATGCGGCGCCCATCTTAATCTTGCGCTCGTCATAACGCAGACTGCCCGCACCTCTCCCCAAATCATGGTTTACAAAGAACGGCGCATCTATGGCATCCTCCCGATATTCCCGTATGGCATTCTGCACCCTGATTAGAGCCTTTGCGTATGCCTGCGCACTGTTGCTCTCTCCGGTATATGTCAGTGTTTTGGCAATAACGCCGGAATAATCCGCAAATTCAAAATTAAAGAAGCTGTCAATCCCGCTGGCATAATACTGCGCATAGGTAGCCAGACCTTCCCATGCCTCACCCACCATGTAAGCATCGGGCTTTATGGATTTGACATAATCATTTACCCAAGTCAGCACCTCCACATTTTTTCCCGTGGCGCCACTGTAAAACTCCTTCACCGCGTCCAGCCTGAAGCCGCCAACGCCTTTATCCAGCCAAAATTTCATAATGGCTTCAAATTCCTCACGCAGAGCCTGACACTCAAAGTTTACATCCGGCATCTCACCCCAGAATATACCCTCATAATAGTAGTTCGTGGAACCGACCTGATGCCAGTTGTTGGAAGGAGGAGCGTCCTTGACAAAATTGTAATACTCATAATACGGGCACTCCTCAGCGGAGGGCTCCTCTCCCTCGCCAAGCCCCTTCAAATAATCACATGCCGCCACAAACCATGGATGAGACGAAGAGGTATGGTTCAGCACCAAATCAATAATCAGCTTAATGCCCCGCTTGTCGCACTCAGCCACCAATTCGTCAAAATCCTCCATCGTGCCATACGCCGCATCGATGCTCATATAGTCCTTGACATCATACTTGTGATAGGTATTCGACGGCATAATGGGCATCAGCCAGATTCCATTGAAGCCCATATCCGCAATATAATCCAGCTTCGAGATAACGCCCTGCAAATCTCCGATTTTATCCCCGTCGCTGTCACAGAAAGAATAGACAAAAATCTCATACCATGTGCGGTAGTTGTCGTCTATCACCTGCACATCCTTGGCGCGCCAGTCGTCCTTTTTGCCGCACGCCCCCAGACAGCCGATGAGCAGTGCGCCAATCACAGTCAGTGCCCAAAATGTTTTCCCCTTTTTCTTTACGCGATTCATCCGCGGCTCCTCTCCTTCTATTCATATCCTATTTTTCGCAAAGTTTCGTGATTTGAGAATATCACTTTTCCCAAAATTTGTCAACGCGCTTCGTACTTGATTGTTTCATTTTTTTGCCTTTTTTTCTTACCGCGCTGCCAGCTCCGAAACTTTCGAAACTTGCGCCATGATAAGTTTCGTTCGTCTCTCGTCCATCATATATCTCCATTTCCGTTATTCCGCCAGCAGCAGCCCTACCCTGCTCTGTATAATATGCGCCACATCCTCCGCGCTCTTGTCTCCGGCAAAATAAGCCGCAGCTTCCTCCTCTATAATATCCCAGATATCTTCATTCATGCGGTCGGGAACAAACACGCCGTTATAGACGACATTTTCTATAATCTGATATTCTTCCTCCGACATTGTCAGCAACTCGTCCCCCACTCTGCATGTTACATCCTTCCACTCCTCTTCCTTCATGTTTTCCAGAACAGAACGGCGGATTGGCACACCGGCCTGCGCCATGGGATGGAACTTCTGATTTTCCTCTTTCAAAAGGCTCTCCAAAAATTCCCACGCACCCTCCTTGTGCTCACTTCCGGCATAGATGGCGCAGCTATCCGAACTGGAAACCTGATAAACCTGCCCATCAGATGTGGGATAACCGTAAATCTGATACTCCCTGCCATAAACATCTGTATTAAATATATAATGATAAAAGTAGCTGAACATCTGCTCCGCACACAGATTGTTCCATTCATCCCCCCAGTTATCTTCTTCTGTGTGGCAATTTTCCGCATATTCCCTGCACAGGACAAGCATATCTATAAATTCCTGTGTTTCAAAAGACGCCGTTCCCTGCTCCTTGTTGATAAATTCCCCCTGCCTGCATGCAAACATCTGATACAGCAGATCTAAGGGATTGCTCTGATATATACCATAAACATTCTTTTCCCATCCATTTTCTTCAATCATGGCAAGAAAGGTATCCGTGTTCCACTCCTCCAACGGACATGCATATTCCGGATGTATCAGCACACCGTAAAAATAGAACTGCGGCGCCAAAAGGTATAACCCACCGTCTACCTCATACGCGTTTAACACGTTCCACAGAATATCATCCTTATACTCCGACTGTTCCAGATAGGGCCGCAGATCTTCCAGATACCCATTATTTACAAAAGGCTCATAATAGTTTTCCAACGCTGAAATATCTATAATGTCCGGCGCGTTTCCGGCCGCCATATCTGCAAAGAAACGCTGTTGGGTCGCAATTCCCAAATCTCCCTCACTGTAGTAGTTGCGAATGGTAACATAGTATTTATCATTTTCCTGATTAAACGCCATGATAGCAGCTCTGATATCTGCAGGTGCATCTGCATTAAACATTCCAAGCGTTCCATACACCAGCTCTATCCGCTGTTCTACAGATGCATCCCTTTCGCTCAAAAGACTGCATGTCAGATTGCCGCTGCTCTCGCTCTGCCCGCCCATTCCGTACAGCCGCAGGGTTTCTGCGTTTGCGTCATAACGCCCGGCCAGGCAGGAGGATACACCGGTCAGCAGTAAATCCGCCCTTGCAAGCAAGGCGCCCGTCTCCCAGTCGATAAACAAAAGCTCCGTCCCGACTGCCAGGCACAAGGGAGCGCCTACATTGCCTTTCATTCCCCGCACATCTCCGGCGGGAATCTGCAGCGTCCACTTCTCTTCTGCCTTTCCATCGCCCAGCCCGTACAGCATTATGCCGTTTGTTTTTGCCGCCACACATTCTACAGTGCCGTCATCATTCTCCCTGAAAAAGCGGGCTTCGCCGTCCAACTCGTATTCACCTGTCTTTGCGCCACCCTCGCCAAAACGCGTCACCGTATTTCCGCCTATCAGATATACATTTTCACTGCTGTCCAGAAAAAGACCACTCCCCACATAGCACCATTCCGGATTCTCCGCTTTCACCGTCATAACAGTGCTCCATTGGCTTCCTGCGGTTTGCCTGCGAATTTCAAAAACATTTTCCCTTTTCAGATAAACTTCTGCGTAGAGTATTCCTTTCCGCTCCGCGATATTGACAAGGCTCTCCTCCTCGCCCTGCCGCCATTCAATCTGCTTTATTTCCTTAACATCGCTTTCGTAATCTATCTGATAAATAAAACCGTCCAACCGTGTGGTAATAGCCCACATGCAGGTCTGCCCGCAGACAACCTGTTCCGGATTTTCAAGACTAAACCTATCCACCATGTCGATTCCAAACGCCTTTGTCCCTGCCTCTGTTCCCACCTGTCCTACCTGTCCGGACTCTGCGCCGCCGGTGGTTCCTTTCCCGCCGCAAGCCGACAGACAGGCACTTAGAAGCAATATTAATAAAACAGACAATAGAACTCGTTTCTTTCGCGGTTTTATGCGCATTTCGGTTTCCTCCTTTTACCGTGACAGCGATACACATTACTTTATATTATTTTAGCATCCCTAAAATGAAGTGTCCATATTTCAAGCTGTTTTACTTTCAGCGGTTTATGCAGTCAAGTTCCCATATACTTTTCAGGCGGACAATGCTTGAATGGCAGGCTTATACAGAAGCATTGTAATTACTGCATTTAGACCGCCTTTTATCAAATTGAAAGGCAAAAATACGGGAAGCAACAGCTTAACAACCTCTTCTCTCGGACAGCCCATATAAATTGGCGTGATTAAATAATTCCAAAGCAGCATTACCGTAATCATACACCCCCAGCCACAAAGAAGTCCAATGACAGCGCCCGACAACTTGCGCTTCTTTTTGTATACAAATGCGGCAGTACATGCAAAAGAACTGCTTGAAATGACATTCATTACAAATCCGAGCACACCATTATCACTGATTGTAAACATCTCCAGCAACGCCACAACCAGCGCCACAGAAAACGAAGCAAATGGACCAAAAAGCAAGCCGCCTATTGCTATAACAATATCTTTGGGGTCGTATTTTAAAAAAAGTACAATCGGAATACGCCCAACCACTGTTGTCACATAAGCAACAGCGCATAACATGCCTATCATTGCAAGTTTTTTTGTTTCATAATTCATTTGTAATACCTCCTAAAAAATTAACACCGAAAGGCAACTCATATCTTTCAGTGTTAGAATTTCAGGTGTATCGAGAATGTCAACAGAGCAATCTGCAAATCGACAGAAAAAGAATGTATAAAGTGGAAACTACCTTGACACTTTCAATACACCTTCTTCAAATCCAGACTATACTGTCGGTTTTGGACTTTCACCAAGTCAGCATTTTCACGCTCGCGGACTTTACCGCCGATCGGGAATTTCACCCTGCCCTGAAGACATTTTTGCTATTCAGTTGTCTTTATTAACCAGTAAAAATTTCGTTACTGACTTTTATAAGTATATTGCGTTTTTTCTCTGTTGTCAATAAACCATGAGAAAACACTGCTCTAAAACTTCTTTTTCTTCTCACAAAAACCTTGCATTGCCTAAAATAAAAGCTTTGCAAGGTTTTGCTTCCTGCACAGCTGCAGGCTGATTTTTTACCTAAAATCGGCTTTTGCCGGAACCTTATGACTAGTTCCTCCACTACATTTTGCATTGTGCTTCATATTTGGCTTAATTTCAATTGTAGACCGAGCAATTTCAGGCTTTTTGTAAGATTTTTTCACATTTTCACCTCCTTTACTTTTACTAAATATTTTAGGTTTAGTTAGTCCATATATCTTTTTTCCTAACCAAAATATTTTTCTCTTATTGCTGCAAGATTACAATCAAATTCTCGATACCCAAAAATGGTATATCCTTCCAGTTCATTTATGCCTGCGCACGCAAAACATCTTTCTTTGAGAGAACACACTCCACACTTAAAAGTTTCTTTTATCTTTGTATTTCTAATCTTTGTCAGAGAATCATCTTTCCATATATCATTTATTGACATCTCATTTATATTCCCTATTTTTCTCTTAAAATTACCACAGGGCTGAACATTGCCATAAGCATCAATAAACATACTATACCGCGTGCTTTTACAAACATAATCGTCTTCAGTAACTCCTTTATAACAATACCCATTACTAACTGTTGTTTCTCTAATCACTTCTTCTAACTTATCTTCTGGTACACGCATTTTTAACGGTGTATTATCACCATTGTTACGCATATACAAATCCAGCGTAAAAAGATATTTAATATTATTTTTCTCGCAAAAAGATTTTATCTCCCTATAAGA
>CAMWLB010000154.1 GCA_947174985.1 uncultured Lachnospiraceae bacterium
TATGAACGCAGCCTAAAAAGCCCGTTGTGAATTTTGACAATAAGCTGTTGTTGCTGGTTCATTTTGTTCATGGTAATTGAAAATTTAGTCATGGGCTTGTCTTTCCTTTATTTTGTGTAATTTTAACAGTATATATTTTAGTTGTCAATATGAATATTGATTTTCTGGCTTTTACCTTTCGTGTTGATGTATCCAAGTCCTGGAGACTTCACTGGCTGCCGCTTGAAACAAAAAGTTGACCGTGATATAATGCGGACTGGTAAGTCAAAACGCGACGACTTGGAGAACGACTATTTTGAGTGTCTTTTCAGAGGGAGAAACGATATGAAAATTTCTTTTGATGAGGTTATCCTGCGAGATTATCAGCTTTCCGATGTGGAAGATGAGGTTCGCTGGACAAACACTGATACCGCTTGGTTTTATTCTGACACTCCTTGGATGACACTGGAGCCTGTAGACCCCGATGAACTGCGTGCGGATATGCTCGATGTTATGTCCGGCTTGTCTGAGAATGCAATTCGATGGCGGTTTGAGATTGAAGTGGCGGGGCAGCATATCGGTATGGTATCCTCCTACTATCTGGACGAAAATTTTGAACCCACCCCCTGGGAATCTATCGATCAGTGCAAAAACGCGGAAGAGAACCGCTCCATCCGGGGACTTGGTATTGAAATCTGTGAAATGTCTTTCTGGGGCAGAGGAATCAGCGGAAAGGCTTTGACTGCTTTTATGGAGTATTACCGCAGTCTTGGAGAACACCGGTTTTTTCTGGAAACATGGAGCGGTAACGCGCGGATGCTGGGATGTGCCGGAAAACTGGGTTTTTCGGAAGTAAAACGACAGAAGGGAACCTATGTTGTAGATGATAAAGCGTATGATGGGTTGGTTCTGGAAAAGCGCATAATTGTCACAGGAGATATCACCATGCACTATTCTATCAGAAAGGTTACCCTCGGGGATGAATCTACATTAGCCTTTATACAGACAGAAAGCTGGAAGGCTGCATTTGCACAAATAATACCCGCCGAACTATTAGAGAAATATACAAATATAGAACGCGCAACTGCCATGTATAAGCAGCTGCTTTTGGAAAAGAAAGGCAATGGATATATTCTTTCGGTTGAGGGAAAACCACATTGTATTGCCTGGTGGGATACGTCCAGAGAAAAGAATATGCCCGGATATGCCGAAATCATTTGTATCCATAGTTTAAAGGATAACTGGAGGCAGGGCTACGGAAGTAAAATGGTGGATAAACTGCTTTCCGATATTGCTTCTGCCGGATATGCCAAGGTGATGCTCTGGGTTTTTGAGGCGAATGAAAGAGCCAGAAAATTTTACGAAGCCAAGGGCTTTCATGCAACAGATATTGTCCAGCCCGCATTTGAATCGTCAGAAATATGTTATGAACTCATTTTTCCCAAAAATGATAGATGAAATCAGATTATCTCTTTTAAATAAAATAACAAAAAACCGTCCGCAAAACCTGTGTCCTGATTCTTTGCAATCAGTCAGCCGGTTCTGCGGACGGTTTCTTTCATAATTTTAGTTTCATCAGGCAGTCGCTTCCTCAAACTGCGAGTTATACAGCGAAGCATAGAAGCCGTCCTTTGCGAGCAGCTCCTCGTGATTTCCCTGTTCCACAATGTCGCCGTCCTTCATCACCAGAATGACGTCCGCATCCTTTATGGTGGAAAGCCTGTGAGCAATCACGAAGCTGGTTCTTCCCTTCATCAGGTTGTTCATCGCCTTCTGTATCCGGATTTCCGTTCTGGTATCGACAGAGCTTGTCGCCTCGTCCAAAATCAGTATCGGATTGTCTGCCAGAATCGCCCGTGCAATCGTCAAAAGCTGCTTCTGTCCCTGTGATACATTGCTTGCCTCTTCGTTCAGTTCCATCTGGTAGCCGCCGGGAAGCGTCTGGATAAAGCGGTGCGCATGTGCTGCCTTTGCCGCCTCTATCACTTCCTCATCCGTAGCGTCCAGTCTGCCGTAACGGATATTCTCCATGATGGTTCCCTTAAACAGCCACGTATCCTGCAATACCATGCCGAAGTTTTCCCTAAGCTCACTGCGGTTAAAATCCCTGACATTGTGTCCGTCCACACAGATAGAGCCATTGTTTACATCGTAAAACCGCATCAGCAGCTTTACCATGGTGGTCTTGCCCGCGCCGGTAGGCCCTACGATTGCCACCATCTGACCGGGCTTTACATCACAGGAAAAGTCCTTGATGATAACCTTATCCGGATTGTAGCCAAACTGTACATGCGAGAACGCAACCGCACCCTCCATCTTGGAAAGCTTCACCGGATTCTCCGCCTGCATATCCTCCTCTGCTTCATTTAAAAATTCAAACACTCTTTCTGCGGATGCCGCCATGGACTGTAACAGGTTGGATACCTGTGCAAGCTGTGTAATGGGCTGCGTAAAGCTCTTCACATACTGGATAAACGCCTGAATTTCCCCGACATCAATCACACCGCGAATCGCCAGTATACTGCCGCTGACCGCAACCGCCACATATCCTAAGTTGCCGACAAAGACCATAATAGGCTGCATCATGCCGGAAATAAACTGTGACTTCCACGCAGAGCGGTAAAGAGCATCGTTTGTCTCCTTAAATTCCTGCAGGGAAGCCTCCTCCCTGTTGAAAGCTTTCACGATATTGTGTCCGCCGTAGGTTTCCTCAATCTGCCCGTTGATTTTGCCGAGGTAAGTCTGCTGCGCCACGAAATACTTTTGGGAGTGCTTCACCACAATACCGATGAGCGTACCGAAAATGGGCAGAATCACAAGGGCAATCAGTGTCATCAGCGGACTGATGGACAACATCATAATCAGCACACCGATAAGGGTTGTCACGGAAGTGATTAATGTCGTGATACTCTGGCTTAAGCTTTGTCCTAAGGTATCCACATCATTTGTGATTCTCGAAAGCACCTCTCCCACCGTCTTGGACTCAAAATATGCCATGGGCATCCGGTTGATTTTTTCCGAAATCTCCCGCCTGAAACGGTAACAGAGCTTCTGGGATACGCCCGTCATAATATACCCCTGTATAAAAGTAAGCAACGCGCTGATAACGTACAGTCCCAGTACGAACAACAGGATTCTCGCAATCCGCGCAAAATCAATGCCGCCCGTGCCGCCGATTTTTGCCATCAGTCCCTCGAAGAGCGCCGTCGTCGCGCGGCTTAAGACCTTGGGGCCGACAATATTGAATACGGTACCGCCCACGGCAAATATCATGACAAACACAATCGCAATTTTATACCTGCCCATATAGGCCAGCAGTTTCTTCAAAGTGCCCTTAAAATCCTTTGCCTTTTCCCCCGGCATCATGGGACCGTGGGGACCTCCCATGGGACCACGCCTTGGCGGTCTTTTTATATTGTTGTCCTGTTCACTCATGCCGGCTTACCTCCCTTCAGTTCCTTTTCCGAAAGCTGAGATTTCGCAATCTCCCTGTAGGTTTCACAGCTTTCCAGCAGTTCTTCATGGGTTCCAAGTCCCACAATGCTGCCGTTGTCCAGCACAATAATCTGGTCTGCATGCAGAATCGTGCTGATACGCTGCGCCACAATGATTACCGTGGCGTCGGAAATTTTTTCGTTCAATGCCTTTCTGAGCACCACATCCGTCTTATAATCCAGTGCCGAAAAACTGTCGTCAAACAAAAAGACCTTGGGGCTCTTGGCTATCGCCCTTGCAATCGAAAGGCGCTGCTTCTGCCCGCCCGATACATTGGTGCCGCCCTGTGCAATCGGACTGTTGTAGCCTTCCGGCTTGCTCTCAATAAACTCAACGGCCTGTGCTATCTGCGCCGACTCCTTCATCTTGTCTTCCGTGATGTCATCGCCGCCGAATTTAATGTTGGAAGCAATATCTCCCGAAAACAACACACCCTTCTGCGGCACATACCCTAAGATGCTGCGCAGTTTCTTCTGGGAAATATCTCTTATGTCCACGCCGTCTAAAGTAATACGGCCTTCCGTCACATCATAAAAACGGGGAATCAGGTTTAAGAGCGTCGATTTGCCACAGCCCGTACTTCCGATAATTGCCGTCGTCTGCCCCGGCTTCGCCGTAAAGCTTAAGTGATGCAGCGCATTTTCCTCCGCCCCCGGATATTTGAAGCAGACATCTTCAAACGTAACCTCTCCTCTTACCTCTTGCAGTTTTTCATCCTGCGGCGTCTCTTTGTCATGAATCGTAACCTCCGTTGTCAGAACTTCCTCGATGCGCCCTGCGGCAACTCCTGCACGGGGCAGCATAATGGAAATCATGGTGAGCATCAGGAAGGACATCACAATCTGCATGGTATAAGTAATGAACGCCAGCATTTCACCCACCTGCAGATTGCCGGCATCAATTCCATGTCCGCCAAACCATACAATCATAATAGAGATACCGTTCATAATCAGCATCATGACCGGCATCATAAAATTCATGACTCTTCCGGTAAAAAGCTGCGTTCCCATCAAATCCTTATTCGCCTTATCAAACCGCTTTTCCTCATAGGTTTCGCGGCTAAAAGCCCTGATGACCGGTATACCCGTCAGGATTTCCCTGGATACAAGATTGACACGGTCCACCAAAGACTGCATTTTCTTGAATTTTGGCATGGCAATCACCATCAGTACCAAAACCAATGCCATGATGCTTCCCACAGCCACGCCGATAATCCAGCCCATGCCGGTTCCCGTCGATGCCACCTTCATCACGCCGCCAATGCCGATAATGGGCGCATACAGCACCATACGCAGAAGCATGACAGTTACCATCTGCACCTGCTGAATATCGTTGGTGCTCCTTGTAATCAGGGATGCCGTTGAAAATTTATCCATCTCTGCGCTGGAAAAGGATACAACCTTGTTGTAGACACGGCTGCGCAGATTCCGTCCGGTCTTTGCTGCCGTCCGCGATGCCAAAAGACCAATAAGTATGGCGGTTGCCATCATCAGCAAAGAAAGCCCAAGCATCTTCAGCCCTGTCTTCCACAGATAATTTGTCTGCACCTTGCCGGTATCAATACCCATCGCCTCATATTCCGCCTGTACAAACAGCACCGCCCTTGCAGAAATCACGGAGTCCCCCATATCGCCCATTCCCGCAAGCGCCTGCTCCCTGACCGCCAATATCTGCTCCTCGCTTATCATGCCGCTCTCCCGCATGGCACGCAGCGTGTCTATATCATAATCTGCACCTTCGCTCTCCAAATAAGACAGCATCACCATGGGGAGCCCCATTTTGCTGTCAATTTCTGCAAGACGCGCTTCTCCCTTTGCAGTCAATACAAGGGTTCCGTCCGCTGCCTGCTCATAGGCTGCGTCGCACACCGCTTTTTCCTCTTCTGTCATAAAGAGCTGCAGATTGGCATAGGTTTCCGCCCGTATTTTTTCGGGAGCCGCATAGGCAATACCGCCCTGCCCGATACCCACGTCCACAATGCTCGATGTATATTGGGGAAGCTGTAAATCACAGTACGCCTGCACAAGCAAAAGCAGCAGGATAACGAGCACCGTTCCCCAGGATTCTTTCAGATACTTAAAAATCTTTCCCATGAAATGACATTCCTTTCCTTTGATACACAATACTGCCTTTTATTGTATTTTTTCCCATGGAAATAGTCAATTAAGAAAGTATAAAGAAAGTGAGAAAAATTGTGTGAAAATCAGACAGGACAGCCGGAATTTCCCGACTGCCCCATATTTTTGTCAGTTTTGCAACCCATTTAACCGTTCCAGAATCTCTTCCACCTGCTCTAACGTCACCTGTCCGCCCGAGAAGGAAAGAGCAGAGCGCAGCGGCATATAACGCTGCATGGCTGCCGCCATATCCGCCGTTCCTTCGCCCAGATTGCCATCATTTCCGGAATCCGCGATTCCCATCCGCTTTATCATTTTTTCTACAATTTCCTTTGCTCCCGAGAGCTTCATGATATCGCCAATGGTAGTATCCATGGTGATGGGCAGCCGTTTGCCTGAGGTATCCCTTACAGTTATCTCCTCCGAAAGACAGATATCCCGTGACGACCTTCCAATCTCTATCCGGTAATCCCCTGTCGGAACCCTGAAATCTGATATTTCCGCATCATAGTAGGCAAATGCACGCTTGCTCAGCCTAAAAGAAACTGTTTTCCTTTCCCCAGGTGCAAGCTCAACCTTCTCAAAACCCTTAAGCTCCCTGACAGGACGAATAACGTCTCCGTCTTCCGGCGCTGCCACATAAAGCTGCACGACTTCTTTGCCTGCGCAGCGCCCCGTATTTTTCACCTCCACAGTCACCTGCAGTTCTTCCGTATCATCCATCTTCTTCTTGGAAAGTTTCAGGTTGGAAAACTGGAAGCTCGTGTAGGAAAGACCATGCCCAAAGGGGAAGAGCACTTCCATTTTCTTTTTGTCATAATACCGGTAGCCTACGAAGACACCCTCCCGGTATTCCACCTTGTCGCCCTCTCCCATATAGAAAATGTAAGAAGGATTGTCCTCCAGTTTTAAGGGAAACGTCTCCGGCAGCCTTCCGCTGGGATTGGCGTCTCCGTATAGCACATCTACCACGGCGCCGCCCACGGCCTGTCCGCCCAGATAGGTCTCTAAAACACCTTTTACCTTATGTATCCACGGCATCTCAACGGGAGAACCATTGTGCAGCACCACCACCGTATTGGGATTGGCATTGCACACTGCTTCTATCAGCTCGTTCTGATATTCCGGCAGACGCATATGAGTACGGTCAAACCCTTCTGACTCAAAAGCATCCGGAAGCCCTGCAAAAACCACTGCGGTTTCTGCAAGCGCAGCCGCCCGAATCGCCTCGGAGAGCAGCGTATCATCCAGTTTATTCTCCTTTGTGCTGTAACCCTGCGCATAAATCACATGGGACCTATCCGCCATCTCCCATGCCGATTCCGTTTTAAAGGTATTAATGTGGGAGCTGCCCCCTCCCTGAAATCTGGGCTTTTCCGCAAACTCGCCGATAAAAGCAATCCGCGCGCCCTTTCGCAGAGGCAGGACGCCGTCATTTTTCAAGAGCACCATGCTCTCCGCCGCAATCCTGCGTGCCAGCCTGTGGTCCTCCTCCTTGTCGTAAGTTGTGCCTTCCTTCCGGTTTTCCACACTTCTATCCACGATGGATAAAATACGCTCCACTGCTTTATCCAGC
>CAMWLB010000155.1 GCA_947174985.1 uncultured Lachnospiraceae bacterium
ATATAGGTCCCGCTCGTCGGTACATCAAGACAGCCTAAAATGTTCATCAGCGTCGATTTGCCCGAACCGGACTGCCCTATGATTGCAACAAACTCTCCCTCCTCGACAGAGACATTTACATGATCCAAAGCTCTTACTTCGTTTTCACCCGGGTTGTATATTTTACATACGTCCCGTATTTCTACCAGCGCGCTCATGTTTTCCTCCATTCCGTCCTTTACTTTTTAGCTTAATTTTATCAGGAAATTTTTTCAATAGCTGCCTATAACGGAATCCAATAACGCTGCGTGGTATGTCCATCCTCTTCCACTTCATTTTCCAATACGCCGCCATTGCGAATGATGGATTTCGCCGAACCGATATTATCTTTGTCACAGCATATCAGGACTTTATCGATGCCAAGTTTTTTGCATTCGTCCAATGCCAGGGCAATCATTGCTGTCGCATAGCCCTTTCTTCTTTCACCCGGCCTGATTCCATCGCCTATATGACCGCCGGTTTTTAATAGTTCATCATTTAAATAGTGGCGAATGTTGACGGCTCCTACAAAAATATTTCTGTCTTTATCAAGACAAAACAGAGTTGTATCAGGAACCCAGCCATTTTCATTCCCTTCCTTTGTATCAAGGTTTTTCAGATAATTGTCAAAATCCTGAAAATCATTTGCCCATATTTTCCATGGAGACATATCCATATGATTTACGATAATATCGTTCTTCCATTCCGTCAGCATTTCAAATAGCTGTTCCTTATATGCACTGGTTAATTTTACAAGTTCAATGTTCATTTCTCCTTCTCCTCCCATACTTCCGGGAAATGGCTCTGCAGAAAAATGCTCATGGCGTGCTTCGGCTGCTCTTTCAGATTATATTGCAGCATGTCCTCCCTTAACGCGGATACAGCCATATTTATTTCCTTTTCAGAAATTTCCTGACGGGACTTTACGCGAAAACGCCCTGCTTTTTCCTGTTCTTTAAAAAATGCATACAAATCAGGAATTTCCGATACCGTATCCACCTTCACCGGCTCCGTGCAGGTGTAAGCGCAGTTTATCTGCGTCGGCTGCTCCGTGCCCTGCACATCATGGCACGCATATAGAAATCCCCGCTTCCCTTTGTAAATATCGGCAAATGCATTTTCATAGTATTCAGAATAAACCACCGCTCCATCCTTTGCAAAACCGTAGGGATAGAAACTAAAAGGCTTTGGCACCGGCTTGACCGCATACAGCAGCGCCACCAGCGGATTATCCGCAAAATACAGGTAAGGCCTGCCGTGTTCCGACAAAAAAGGCTTTAATTCCGTCAGCCCTCCCACAGGACTTCCATGGTACAAAAAAGACCTGAAATCAACATCATACCTCGTTCCATGTGAGAGCAGAACCCCATCCGTCAGCGTAATGCAGAGAATACAGGTATTGATATCACTAAAATCTGTGTGCCCGTTGTCAATCCATTCTGCAAACACTTTTCTTAATTTTTCTGCCATTGCAGCATTTTCCGCTT
Organism: uncultured Lachnospiraceae bacterium; assembly: GCA_947174985.1. Lineage (GTDB taxonomy): Bacteria > Bacillota > Clostridia > Lachnospirales > Lachnospiraceae > Acetatifactor. Next base: position 1,506 of record CAMWLB010000155.1, read on the forward strand.
TGCCGAAATACCCAAGACTGCTGCCTGTCCCATGCGCCGTAAACCACTCGCCCGCTATCGCCACATTCGGATTTTTCTCTATCTGCTGCATTTTAGTCGAAAGCGCATGAGTAATGACATAAAATGCCCTGTCTTCATAATATCCGTTCACATAGCGGACATGCGGCAGTCCGTTTTCCATGGTTGCCAGCGCAATCACACTGTCTTTGCCAAAACGTTCTACGATAATCTTTTCTACTTCCGGATTTAAGTTTTTCATTTTTTCATTTTTCTCCTTACATTGGTGTTCCCACCTCAATCAAATTGCCATCATTGTCCAGTACCATGTCGAGACCGAACAATTCATGATAAAACTGCTTTGATTTTTCAATGTCCTTCACAACAATCAATATATTTTTTAATTTCATCCGTCTTTATCTCCTGCTTCAGAACACCATTGTTCCCATAGGGCATCATATATCTGATTCAGTCTATTTACAATTTCCTTATTCACTTCTATTATTTTGTCCAAAAACTGCGTTCCCCGATTCCCATCCAGTCAATATCAATGACTCCCGATACATGCCCATTATGAATGAGCAGATTTTTAGTGCTGATGTCATCGAGATATGCAAACGGCCTGATATTTAGAAAATAGTCTTTCAAAACATCTTTTTCTGATTTTAACCGTTCCACTTTTTCAATGTCAAAATACCCGTTTTTTCCGATTCTCACCCTCGCTCTGTCAAGCATTTCATCTATATACTGTATCCATGACCAGTTTCCGTCAATCCGGAATATACCAATCCTATATCTTTTCCTTCGATAAAATTTAAAATAAGATACTGATAATTCCCTCACTTTCCATTTAACAAAACCTTGGGAACCAAAATGTTCAGTGCAGACAATTCGTTGAGCCAGTAAATCGTATCCGCATACGCATTTTCCTCCATGCTGCACCTGAAAACATATTTTATATTATCGCACGTAACAATGTAAGCATGGTTTCCGATTCCAACTGCGCAACGCTCTATCTTTTGAGGGGTGCAGTGCGTAAAATCCTGAAATATTTCGGAAATATCTTTGCTGTCCATAGCGGCCTTCCTTCCCAACTACAAAACAAACATCAGCCATAAAATCGGAAAAGCCTTCCTCACGTCCCTGTTTACCAGCAGATACACACTTCCAAAGGCAAGCCCCGCAATCATGCATACAATTCCCGTCCAGATATCTTTTGTTAAAAAATGTGCTGCGCCCCATGTCATTGCCACGAGAATGCCGCCATAGGGTATATTTTCCCTTTGAAACCACTTTTCACACGCTTTCTGCCCAAATATCAAAATCAGCATGAATAGAATCGTTTCAAAAATGTAATACAAGTATTGAAAAATGAATTTTACCGGGCCGTTTGCATAAAATTCTTTGATTACCTTACTGCCGTTCCAGTCTATGTAGGAAATTATCAGGCTCATAATGACAAATGCCACTACTAACAGCCACTGCCAGACTGCCATTTTCGCCCCCTTCTGCAGCAAATCAAAATCATACTTTTTCTTTGCCAGTTTCTGCAGCCCAAAACCCACGCCGCCCCACAAAATACAGGTAAAAGTCCAGTGCAAAATGTTTTGTAAGTCAGACCACTCCCTCATCGAAGTACCATACAAAACCGGCTCTATCACAAAGGCAAGCAGCAGCTCCAGTCCCAACCCTGCAAATGCCAATAATGCCAATACCAGAAAATTCGTTCCTGTTACTTTTTTCATACCAATCAGCCCTTTCCTTTTTCCAAATCCAAAAGAAATTTTTTTACCTTCGTGCCGCAGGCAAATCCGTCAATACTTCCATTTTTATGAATCACCCTGTGGCAGGGCACTATAATCAAAATCGGATTTCTGCCGTTCGCCTGCCCCACTGCGCGAACCGCCCCCCGGTTTCCAATCCCGACGGCAATATCCTCATAGCTCCTTGTTTCGCCGTAAGGTATCTTCTGCAGCTCCTGCCATACACGCTGCTGAAACGCTGTCCCTTTCCCCTTTAACGGCAGGTCAAATTTCACCCGCTTTCCCGCAAAATATTCATTGAGCTGCGTGTATGCCTCGTACAGCAAATCCGAATGTTTCGCAAAATTCTGCAGCGGGAGCATACTGTCCGTATTCTCCCGCTGCAGGCAGAGCCTTGTCAGACTGCCATCTTCCTCACAAATTTTCAATATACCGATAGGACTTTGAAAAACGTAACGATTTTCCATTTTGATTCAACCTTCCTCTTTATCATAGACCCAACAACGTCCACGTCCATTTTTCTTCGCCTGATAAAGTGCTATATCGCTTTGTTTGAGGAGCATATCAATATCTTCCTGACTGTCATGGCTTTGTGTGATACCAACACTGGCTGACAACATGCGAAGGTTTTCTGCAGCCGCATAGGTACTGCATAATTTATCCAGCAGCGTTTGTGCACCCTGTTCCAGTTCCTGAATGGAACAGCTTCCTATCCGAAGAATCAAAAATTCATCGCCGCCCATGCGCACAACCAAATCGTTTGGAAAACACTCCTGCAGCAAACGGGAAGTAATCATCAGCGCCTCGTCACCTGTTTGATGTCCATAAGTATCATTCACATTCTTAAAATGATCCAAATCCACACTCAAAAGGCTGAGCTTCTTTCCTGTACAATGCTCCTGAACATATTCGTAAAGATAACGTCTATTGTATAATCCTGTCAAAAAATCCGTATTGGCATTTTGCACGATTTGTGCTTCCAGCTGCCGTTCTATTGTTACATCCCGGAAAATACATATCTGACCGGTCACATTGCCTAAGAAATCACAAATATCGTCTTTGCGAAGCTCCATTATCTTCTGGTTATTATTTGGTGACTTGGTGACAGCTTCTTTGAATCCCTCTTTGTTGACCATACGTTCCGGCAGAAATGTGCACTCTGCCCAATCATCATAAAATGTATCAATCACATCTTCCTTAAGAATGTTAAAGGTTTCCTCAAATTTGGGATTGACTTCCAAAATTTTTCCATCCTTATCCCGGATAAGAACCGCATAGGGCATACTGTTTAAAAGAATTTTATTTTCCGCATACATATTTTCCAGATCGGTAATATCATGTCCATACCCTACCGTTCCAAGAACATTATGGTTTCTGTCATAAAGCGGTGATTTGAAGGTGATGAACTGGCGCATCCCTTTTTGTCCCTTTACCTGCTCTGTAAACTGCATCCTATGCCCTTTCGCAATTACAGCATCCTCTGTCTGTCTGCATATATCTGCTCCGCTGTTTGGATCGTCCGGAGAAACACCCCAGATATAGCAGTGGTCCCGCCCGGTAACATCTTGCTTGTTTTTCCCTACAATAGAGCAAAATTCTTGGTTGACAAAAGTGTGCGTTCCATCCAGCGTCTTAATCCATAACATATCCGGAATGTTATCCGTTATTGCACTTAAGCAAGTATTTGAAAGATACAAATCCTCTGCCAATTTTATCTTTTCCAGCAAATGACGGAAACGAATGGCTATCCGGTCATAGTGAAACGGTCTTTCCCAAAAGTCATCTGTTGCCCCTAATTCTGTCATATCAAAATTTTTTATCGAATCTGCATCGGCACAGAAAATCAGCGCCCTATTTACTTTGCAATTTTCCCGCAGTGCAGACGGCATGCCAGGCAAGTCCCACACCAAAATATCATTTTCCGGCAGTCGGGAAATGTCAGCGATATCAGAACTCTCAATTTCATGCTTAAAACCCTCTAACGGACAGATGCTGCGGATAATTTCTTCCAGATGCGTATCTTTACTAAATATGGATATTTTTAAATTATAACAATACATATCATATTTCCTTTCTCCCGACTATAGATAATTTTATTATATAGGCTGACCGCTTTAAAAGCAATAAAATCAAACGTCAGAAATAGCTAAATTTACTCCTTTATGGTATAATATCCTAAAATGCTTTGGCAAGATTGGCGAAGGTAAGAAAAAATGAAAAAATATAACATCAGTCCCGAATATGGCATATTTGCGAAGTTCACCCCGCCATTTAACAGGGCTTTATTTCCAATATCCTCTTTCGTATTGGGGCTTATTCCTAAAATGCTGAAAAGTGACGCTGCAGTAAAAATAGCAAAAAAGCAGGTTAAGACAGCCGATGGCAGTCATATCGCTTTGTACATTTTTTACCCTGTCAAGACCACGACGGATAAAGTGCTTTTGTATATGCATGGAGGCGGTTTTGCTTTTAAGGGGTCTTCCTGCCATTATCATTTGTGTCGGCGATTTGCTGCAGAAAGTAATTGTAAGGTAGTGTATGTTGATTACAGGCTTTCCCCTAAGTATAAATATCCTGTTCCGTTGCATGACTGCTTTCGTGCCTATCAATGGATTGTGAAAAATGCTGCTCATTTAAAAATAGATACAAACAAGATTATTGTCGGCGGAGATTCCGCAGGCGGGTGTCTGGCTGTTGATGTCACTTTAAAAGCTCTACGGGAAAATTTGGTGAAGCCCTGTTATCAAATGCTTATTTACCCTCTGTTAGACAAACGGATGAATACGCAATCCATGAAAGTTTATACAGATACACCTATGTGGAATTCCAGACTAACGAAAAGAATGTGGCGCTATTATTTAGGGAATCATCCTTATATTTCACCAAATGAAAGAGCAGACTTGAACAATATGCCTCCTACCTATCTGGAAACCGCAGAATACGACTGTTTACATGATGAAGGAGTCGATTTTGCAAGGAAGCTGATGGATAGTGGCGTTCCTGTAACATTATATGAAACGAAACAGACCATGCACGGATATGATATAAAGAACTGCCCCACAACGGAAAAAGCGCAGAGAAAAAGGATAAAAGTTTTACGTGATATCCAATAGAAAGGGAGGTACCTATGGACTTCGGTATGCCGACATTGATTGAAAACAAAAATCTGGAGGAGACTGCTGCCCTGTGCAAAGAGCTTGGGCTGCAGTTTATCGAGCTGAACATGAATTTCCCCATGTATCAGGTGCCGCAGTTGGAGGATACGGACTATCTGAAAGACTTGGCAGAACGCCATTGCCTCTATTACACGATTCATCTGGACGAAAATCTGAATGTATGCGATTTCAACCCCCTTGTGGCAGATGCTTATCTGGAAACGGTAGAACGGACTTTGCACGTGGCGCAAAAAATCGGTGCGCCGCTTCTCAATATGCACATGCACTCCGGCGTCTATATTACTCTGCCCGACAGAAGAGTATGGCTCTTTGAAGAATACCGCAGCGAATATATGGCGGCAATCCGCCGTTTTCGTGAATTATGTGAAAAAGCAGCAGGCAGCTCCGGTATTCAAATATGTATCGAGAACACGGATGGCTATCAGGACTTTGAAAAAGAGGCAATCGACTATCTCCTGCAAAGCAATATGTTTGCACTGACATGGGATATCGGCCATTCCCATACCTGTGATAACGTGGACGAACCGTTTCTTATGCAGCACAAAGACAAGCTGCAACATTTTCATATCCACGACGGGCTTGGCCGCAAAAACCATCGGACCCTGGGCACAGGTGAAATCGACCTGGCGCAAAGACTTGGTATCGCAAGAGAATGTGGGTGCCGGTGCGTGATAGAAACCAAAACGGTGGAGGCATTGCGAGAGTC
>CAMWLB010000156.1 GCA_947174985.1 uncultured Lachnospiraceae bacterium
CCGTAACGCCCATGGTTTCAGCCAAATCTTCCTGACTGACCTGCCGTTTGCAGCGCAAGGCGCGAATGTTTTGTCCTACTTGAATTTTACTTGTCATCTTAACATTCTCCTTTCCAGATTGGCAATTGCAATTCCCTAAATTCATTATGTGTTGTGTCTCATAATATAGGAAAACAAGGAAAGTCACAAGCGAAGGTTTTTTGAAAGTGGTAAACCGGCAGTTGAAGAACTTTGTGAAATTGTGTAGGAAATAAACCATATCCTTTGTGCCATATCTTTTGAATTAATTGATAGAATTATCGTTGATTTGTTTTGACACCTGATACTGCAGGACACAGTATCAGGTGTAGATTATTGATAGAGTTACAGATGATATTCCTTTAGCATTTCCTGATAAAAGGCCTCTTCCTTAAGACGGGGAATGAAATCCGTCTTTCCATCGGTTATCAGGCGGGAAACCAGCTCCAACATCTGCGCAGCTGTCTCTTCACAGCCTTTTTCGTAGCCTGTTTTATAGCCTTGCTCATGCCCTTCGTCATATTCTTGTTTCAGCAATTCGCCCAACTGCATATACCCTTCCTCCAGTATTTTGCTCTGTTTCAGCGCTTTTATTCTTTCATGGATTTTTTCAAGCCTTATATCGCCTGTCTGCTCTACGTAAGAGTCTGTGGAATCTGTGACATACTGTAAAAAGCTGACAAGCTCTTTCGGTACATCACTTTCATTCGTGCCCTTTGTGTTTAGAAAAATACGTCTTGTACCATCCTCCAGCGGGAAGTCTGCTTCCAAACATCTCGGTTCAAAGGTATAGCGGTACAGCCCCTTACTAAAGCTCCGCCTTTACTTTTACCTTTCCTACAGGCGTTCCCAAAATACACTCCAGCACCAGGCGGCAGGTTTCTTCGTCCTCCAACGCTGCTGCGAACAAAAATGCATTGCTTAAATCCAAATCTTTAAATTGTTTCTTTTGTGCCATAGTCTCCTTTCATGGCACAAACAGGATATGGTTTTCTCCTTATCGCTATTATAAACGAATAAATACATTTTTGCAATCATTATTTTTACTACTGAATACCCCAGCCGTCAAGGGAGAAGAAGCCATAACCGGTATCCAGATTGTGCAGTCCATAGCAGCCCAGCGTATCATTGGAATCCAGATATTCCCGTCGTTCAGGCTGCCAGCTTTGAAATTCTATTGCGCCATACAACTCGGTGCCGGAGGCGTGTCCTTGTGCCTCGGGAGAATAGAGGATAAACTGCGCGTTTTCCTTTGGCATATTGCCATTTGCATCTGCAAATCCGTAGGGTGTGCTTGCAATATAGCGCATCCCGCCTTCAATCCATTCCTCGCCAATTTCATATCCCGTATCCAGAAACAGATTGTCCAAGGTCAGGCTCCAGCTTGTATCGCTTAGCTGCACAATATCTGTAAAGAGGCCGTGAAACCGACAGATATACTGTGTGCCGTTGGGATAGCTATAGCTGTAAGAGCCCATCTCAGAATCGAGGTATACTCCTGAAAAACTGCCGTCCGGATAGAGGTTAAGCATCGTCTGCCATCCGCCTGCGCCGCTGCAGAACATCATCTCCAATACGGAATCGGAATCAATGGGAAGTCCGAGGGAAGAAATATAGTCGGCAGTCTGTGCGGCGTAAGCCTCCATTGTTTCCTGATACAATTGCAGATTTTCTGACAGGGATTTTGTGTTATCTCTGGTAAATTCGGGCTCAGTATTGTCAAAAAGAGTGCTGAGGTCGTCATACAGTTTTCCGGTCTTCTCAAAGGTAGCTAACAGGTTAGAATCTGTATTGAGCAACTGTGTGCTTTGGGCGAGATAACCGTTTATTTCTTCCATAAAGGCGGCAATTTCCTCGGGATTTAATTCATCATGGGAAGGCGACCCAAAATTCACATCAAATCTAATTTCATTGTAGGTTATGGTTTCATACCCGTCTTTTAAGGTGAATAATTCATAGCTATAGTAGAAGACGCCCTGATACAGCATCGGGTTATAGCGCAGCAGATAGTTCTCCCCATCTAAAGTACACAAAAACAGTGCGTTCCAGGCCGCATGGGCATTGCCGCCTTCTGTATAAAAAATCCGCTCATCATTTTCATATATTTCCACAGCCTGTCCGTTGCCGTTGTCTATTTCTTTCTGCACCAGTGTTTCTTCTATGCCGTTCCGGTTTAAGTCCAGAATAAGCGGCAGGCTTGCGGCAGGGTCATCCGGATTTGTGTCAGAATCGGAAGACGCGCCGGAGTCCGGTGATTCTGTGTTGTCCAAAGTGGAATCAGAACCGGACGGTACGTCGGCTGCAGGCAGTGTGCAGAGCTGCTCCATAAGCGGCAGATTTATTTGCCCGGAAGCTGCCTGATAGAGCATATTCTGATATGCAATTTGGTGTTCGTCCAGCACGGATAAGCGTGTTATCTCATTGTCGTCCTTGTCGTACCATGTGATTTGATAAAGCCATTTGTCAGGCTCTTTGACTTTCCCTGTTTTTTCGTAGTGATACTGCATAATATCTGCGGAAAGTGTTTCTAAGGGTGCACCTGAGAGCCTTACGGGCTCTCCACCATCCTGAGAGACGATGACTGCCAAATTTGCATCTGCCAAATCAAATATCTTATCAGAATAGGGATTGGTCAGAAAACAAATTACTACAACGATACAGGCGGCAAGGGCGGCTGTAACAATCCAGAAAGCCGGGCGTTTATAGTTCAACACGGATTTTACCCGCTTCTTTACATCCGTTTCCCCAAAGGCAAGTGGGCAGGCAGTGATTCGGCGGCGGTCTGCGCTGCAGTCGAGCAAAGCCTGAGAATAGTCTGCTCTTGCTGCCCGGTCCAGCTCCCGTATCACCTTCTCATCACAAGCAAGCTCAATGTCCCTGCACAGCAGAATATAACTCAGCCACATCAGCGGATGAAACCAGTAGACTGCCAGCAGCAAAAAGCCAAAAGGCTTCCACCAATGGTCATGGCGGCGCAAATGTGCCTGCTCATGTGCCAGCACGGATTCCAGTGATTCTTCCGGCAGGGAAAAGGGAATATATATCTTAGGCTTGATGATACCAAGGATAAAAGGTGAGGCAACGTTCTCGCTCTGATAAATATTGTCCCGAAAAAGAACGGCAGTATTGACTTTTTGCAGCAGGCGAAAATAGCTGATTGCGGCATATAAAAGCAGGAGGATAACACCCGCGCACCAGAAGGCAGCCAGTATGGGGATTAATATTTGGAGCGGGTTTGCGCTTGCGCCGGGAGCCGGTGAAAAATTGTGCTCTATGATAGGGTTGAGCGCGTTGTTGACTGCCGGAATACCGCTTTCAATCGAAGGTTCTGCTTCCGTCATAATTTCGGGGCGGATGGTTTCGGTGCTGGGAATCAGACTCAAAGCGCTCTCTATGGAAAATGGACACACAAGGCGGATTCCCACGAGTCCCCAGAGAAGTACATTGACCCATTTGGGTGCTTTCTTTAAGACAGGGCGCAGCACAAGAACAGCCAGTACAAGCCAGCTTGCAGTAAGACTCATGTTGATAATTTTCAAAAATAAACCGGTCATAGGGAACCTCCTTGCCGGAAGCGGTCGATGATTTGCTGGATTTCGTCAAGGTCTTTTTCCGTCACTTTGCGGTGTTTGGTAAAGGCGGCAATAAAGCTGGGAAGGGAGTCGTCAAATTTCTTCTCCACAAGTTCATCAATCTCTGCTGCCTGTACCTCATCCTTGGAGACAAGTGATGTGACGATGGTATTTTCATTTTTTAAAACACCGCGCTCAGACAGACGTTTTATAACAGTGTAGGTAGTGGAATTTTTCCATCCAAGCTGCTCCTTGCACAAAGCAACCAGTTCGCCGCTTTTAATGGGTTCATGCTCCCACAGAATCAGGCAGAAGCGGTATTCGCTTTCAAAAATCTTTGGTGTGTCCACAATTGTTCCTCCTTCACATGTAGTCTAACGCATTAGATTATATATAGTCTAACACGTTAGAGTGGACGCGTCAATAGAATTCTCTAAAGTATTCAAATATGCTAAAATGGAAAAAATATTTTCCTTTCATGTAGTTTTCTGCGAAAAAACCGTAGTTATATAGTAAAGACAAAAAAAGGAGGCAGCGTGATTGGCAGAAGATGAAAAAATCATAGAATTGTTTTTCGAGCGTTCAGAACAGGCGATACGCGAGCTGGACATAAAATATGGAAAAGTTTGTCACAGACTTTCGTATAACATTGTAAACAGCAGGCAGGACGCGGAAGAGTGCGTCAATGACGCCTACTTAGGCGCATGGAACGCAATCCCCCCTGCAAAGCCAAAACCCTTGCAGGCTTACATTTGTAAGATCGTTCGCAACATATCCTTGAAGGTATATTACCGAAATGAAGCAGCAAAGCGGAACAGCGCTTATGAGATTGCCATGCAGGAGCTTGAGGATTGTTTGTCTGCGCCGAATACAGTTGAAGCGGAAATGGAGGTAGGAGAGCTGGCGGAAATTATCGAAAACTTTTTGGAAACTCTGACCGTGGAAAACCGCGTTATTTTTATGCGCCGCTACGCTTACATGGATACTTATGCAGACATAGCCGCCCGGGTCGGATTATCTGAAAAGAATGTGTCCGTCAGGCTTACCCGCATGCGCCGGAAGTTAAAACAGTACTTAATGGAAAGGGGAGTATGTGTATGAACAAAAAAATATTTTCAGAAGCAATGACCAAGATAAGCGATACGTATTATGAAGAAGCTGCCCGATATGAGCGCAGGCACAGGAACCCGGTTTGGGTAAAATGGGGAGCGGCAGCAGCCTGTCTGGCAATTGTGACTGCTTTTTGTATCCTATTTCTCCCTTTTGGCGGAGGTATGGTGGTATCGGCTTATGCGCACGGTACCGGTGAAGAAATCTCCGCAGCCGGCACAGTCATGAGCAGCGGCACTATCAGTGACGGAGGAGAACTGACAGGACATCCTCTGATGTTCTATCTTTCCGGCAAAGACATAGTTTCCGTTCGGTTTTCCTGCAAAAATCAGCAAATCTGCTTTATGGACTGGACCGAAAAGAGGGATGAATATGGAAATGCGAAAAACTTTACCGTTACCTATGGAGAGGACGAAAGTGAATATGATTACCTGACAATTGACTGGGTTCCCAATCGGATTATCCGTGAATTGACTGACAATGCAGACAGTACGATTGCAACCCTGCCGGAAGAAATGCGCAGCGATATTATTGTGATGGAGATTACGTTTGCAAACGGCAAAACGGTAACGAAGGCAATCACCATTTCACTGTTGGATGATGGAACGTTCTTTGCCGCTTTTGGCGATTATAAAATCAGCGAGGCAGATAGCTTTGTAAGGTGTCCGGACAGCGAAGCAATTCCCCGTGATATTCTTTATGCGCAAGGCAGCGGGCAAATAGACAGCACGGCCGAAAACACGCAGGTTACAGAAGCAGAACAGACAAAATGGGGGATTACATTATCCGTTGAAAACGTTACGCCTGGCGGACTGACCCTTGTGTGTACGCAATCCGGAGGGATACAAACGGGACAACTGCAGGCTGGTAGTTTCTATAAGCTCCTGGTATTGCGCAATGAAACCTGGCAAGAGGTTCCCTATCTGATTGAGGATGTGGCATGGACAACAGAAGCATATAGGATTCCTTTGGACGACAGGGTTGCATGGGAAATAAAGTGGGAGAACTTATATGGAGAGCTGCAGGCAGGAACTTACAGAATTGTGAAGCCCATCAGTGATTTTAGAGGCTCCGGAGATTATGATACGGAGGAATGTTGGGTCGAGTTTGAAATAAAGTAGTCAATGAATGCGTGTTGACTGTGGTTCTATATGCCTGATGCGTCTTATAAGGGGCGGCATTTTACCTGCCGCCCCTGTATCATTATAATCCGGCCTCAAAGGAATGCATCTTAGCCTTCGATTGGCTGAGCGCTTTGACATATTTTATCGTCAGCCGCCACAGACCTTTTCCGGCAAGGAAAAACAGCAGTCCAAGCAGCACGGAAAGCGGAAATACTGCAAGGGGATGTGCGGTATAAGAGCCGAATTGGAACATAACAAACGGAACGTCTAGACTTAAGAGAAATCCGGCCAGCTTTATGATACCACCTATGGGTGCAATGATGGCGGAAATCAGCAGACCGCAGGCAAGCACGCTTGTGATGGGGAGGACAAATATACTACCGCCCGCAAGCCCTGTAAATGAGGCGATGCAGAGCAGCTTCCGAAGGCTGAAGGAGCCGTCCTTTGAGATGGAGCTGCCCAGATAAGCTCTTGCAAGCTCTTTGGGACTGCCCAGACGCTCTGTAATTTCAGTGGGCGTCAAATGCTTTTCTGCATCCAGTTCCAGCATTTCGCTTTTGATTTCTTTTATAATGTCCACCCTTTCACTGGCGGGCATGGGTCTTAAGTATCGGTCTGTTTTTTCCAGATAGTCATTTAAAATTTTGTCCATGTGAGTCAATCCTTTCTTTTTATTCATATACCGCAGAAAGCGTTTTTTAGGTGGTGTCGCCGCTGATTTCTGCAATCGCCTGCAGCAGACTCTGCCATTCTGCGGACATTGCCGTCAGATATGTTTTGCCGTCCTCCGTTATGGTGTAATATTTTCTGGGCGGCAGTCCCTCGGTAGTTTCCTGCCAGTAGGAGGAGAGCAGCCCGTCTTTTAAAAGCCGCCTGAGCAGCGGGTAGATGGTGCTTTCCTTTGCGGCGAGCATGGGCGATTTCTCCAGCTCGCTGATAATCTCATAGCCGTAATAAGCTTTTTTGCTTATCATCAGCAGAATACAATATTCAAGTGTTCCGCGCTTTATCTGGGATTTCCAATCTTCAAGATTCAACAAAACCACCGTCCCTTCAAAGTTCTGTGTTGTCGTAAGCTTTGTAAATTTCTTTGATGATATACATCGTACCACATAGTATATAAGGTGTCAACAGTAGATTGACAGGAATTTTTACAAGTGATATAATGCATATTACTAATAGTAATATAAACGTCGGGAAGCAAATTAGGAAAATGCCAATAAAAGAGTTTCTTTAAGGTTTGATAATTGCGAAGTTTAGAAATGCTGCTGTTGTCCTGTCTCTGATCCACATCTCCGAGCCCACGAGACTAAGGCGAAT
>CAMWLB010000157.1 GCA_947174985.1 uncultured Lachnospiraceae bacterium
GGATAAACGGTTTGGTTCCACAATCGCCTTAAATGATGTCAGCATTGAAATCAGGCGGGGTGAAATTTTGGGGCTGATTGGGGAAAACGGTTCAGGAAAGTCTACAGTGACTTCTATTCTTTCCGGTATGCAGAAAGCCGACAAAGGGGAAATGTTTTTTAAAGACCAGAAATGGGAACCCCATTCCATGCTGTGGGCGTTGGAAAAGGGAATCGGCATGATTGTACAGGAAAGCGGAACGGTTTCGGGAATCAGCGTTGCAGAAAATATTTTCCTGGGAGAAACAAACCGCTTTAAGGTTTGGGGAAAAGAGAAAAAGTGGGGAGTAGTCAATCGAAAAGAAATGCTACGGGAAGCACAGGAAGCGTTGGATGCAATCGGCGCTTCCCATATCAGGGCGGAACAGTTGACAGCAAGTCTGGATATGCAGGACCGCAAGCTCATAGAAATCGCCAAAATCATGATAAAGAAGCCGGAAATTCTGGTGGTAGACGAAACAACAACAGCCCTGTCTCAGATTGGACGTGATATCATCTACAAAATCATGGAGCAGATGAAGGAAGAAAATAAAGCGGTCGTTTTTATTTCGCATGACCTAGATGAAATCATGAATGTATGTGATTCGCTTACGGTATTAAGAGACGGAAAAATAATTGTGACGTTTGCAAAAGAGGATTTTGACGAGGATTCGATTAAGACCAGCATGATAGGACGGGAAATGCAGGGAGATTATTACCGAAGCGATTATGACGGCAGCTATAGCGAAGAGGTTGTCATGGAGGTCAGGGATGCAGAGTTGGGGAACCAGCTCAGGCACTTTAACCTGCAGGTACATAAGGGCGAAATACTGGGAATTGGCGGTCTTTCTCATTGCGGTATGCACACACTCGGAAAAGTGCTGTTCGGTGCTGTAAAACCGTCGTCAGGCAAAGTGATTGTAAAAAATAAAGAGTTGAAAGATGAAGCAGACGCTATGCGGCAGCAGGTCGGTTACGCGGCGAAGGACAGAGATACCGAATCGCTGTGCCTGAATGCCAGCATTCGTGACAACATTGCAATAGGCGGTCTTGACTGTTTTGCAATACAACATTTTCTGCTTCTTCCAAGCAGGGAAAAGAAATATGTCAATGAACAGATTGACAATCTGAGTGTAAAGTGTGCAGAGATGGACCAGTATGTATCGGCTTTATCCGGCGGAAATAAACAGAAGGTAGTATTTGGAAAATGGATTGGAAGAGGGAGCGAGATATTAATTCTTGACTGCCCTACCAGAGGGGTCGATATCGGTGTCAAGCAGGCAATGTACCAGTTGATGTACCGTATGAAAAAAGAAGGCAAATCCATTGTCATCATATCTGAGGAAATGACGGAATTAATCGGAATGGCTGACCGTCTGGTTATTATGAAGGACGGCGAGATAAAGAAAGAGTTTGAGAGAAGCGAAACGCTTAGCGAAGCGGATATTATTCAGTACATGATTTAGGAGGAATGTAGAATGAAAAAGAAAAATGTGAAAAAGTATATCACAACACTGACTCCTCTTTTTGGACTGCTTGTGCTGTTTGCCGCTTTTCTGATACTTGGAAAAATGCGGGATATCAATATTTCTTATGGCTTGAAAAGTATTTTTAATCAATCCGTTGTAGTTGCAGTGGTTGCAACAGGAGCAATTTTTATCTATACCTTAGGTTCCTTTGATATTAGTCTTGGCGCCTCTGTTGCAGTAAGCGCCCTGATCGGCGGCATGGTATATAACAAGACAGGGAGTCTGGCAGCAATGCTCTTTGTCTGTGTAGGAGTGGCGGTATTGGTTGGATTGTTTAATTCCGTGCTCGCCTCGGTGTTTAATCTGCCGGTGTTTGTCACAACAATTGCTATGCTGAGCGTGTTGAATGCCCTGGTGCTGGTGTTGATTAAAATCAATGGAACCGGTTCTGAAATTGCAGTTCCGGCGGCAGCGGTCAAGGCGCTTAACACCACAACATTTAAAATAATCGTGTTAGTTATTTATCTGCTGCTGTGTATTTTCATTTTCAGCTTTACAAAAATTGGCAGGATGCAAAAATTTCAATGTTGCAATCCGATTTGTGCAAAACTGAGCGGTATTTCAGAAAAGAAAATGGCGGTGATAGCCTTTGCCATGTCGGGCATCGGGGTAGGACTTGGGGCATTTCTTTCCATCGTCTATGCGCCGACGCTTACCCGAAACACTGCTTCCAGTGTGGGAATGAATGTGATTATCGCCATTGTATTTGGCGGGATGCCGGTATCGGGAGGCGCAAGGAGTAAAATTTATGCCGCAGTCATAGGTGCTTTTTCCATGACGCTTCTTAGTCAGATTATGGTGATGTTCAACTTAAATTCCGGAATCGGGCAGATGGTAAAAGCGGCAATCTTTATTCTGGTGGTATTTTTGGCAACCAGTGACCAGAGGGGAAAAATGCTCCCCAGATGATGAGTTCGGTATTCAGTGTGTACACTTAATACATAAAAATGAAAAAGGAGGCACTACAATGAAAAAGTTTTTAGCGTTATTGCTGGCAGCAGTTTTATCAGTATCTTTACTAACGGGCTGCGGTGATGAAAACAAAGGGGGAACGGGGGGCGGAAATTCGTCAACGACTCCAAATGCGTCAGGCACAGAATCAAATGATACGAATACCGGGCTGGATATGAGTAAAACCATAAAAATGGGTATTCTGGTTTCAGATGCAACGAGCGCAGAGGCACTTGCTTTCCGCAACTATTATACGGAATATATTCAGGAGCATTATAATGTGGAACTGATATACTCTGACGAGCTTACGGATGCAGCAGGAGAGACCTCAGCAATCGATACCTTTATCACCAATAACTGTCAGGTGATTATATCGTTTTCGTCCTTTGACCGTGCTGCACAGATTCAACAGTGCGAGGATGCAGGCGTATATTATGCCGTTGCAACCGGCACGCTGACAGAGGAAGAGTATGAGACCTACAAGACTTACGAGCATTATATTGGTGCAATAGGACCTTCCCTTGATGTTGAATTTGAAACCGGCTATAACATGGCAAAGCATTATCTCGACCAGGGAAAGACAAATTTTGCAATTTTTGGCGGCGCTATTCCATATTATACGGAAATGCATATTTACCGTGCAGCGGGTATGCTGACGGCGATGGTTGAAGCCGGAGGAGAAGGCGCAAATTACAAGGGAGCAACGGATAAGATGTCCATTATCGGACAGATTTTTGCAGACGGCGAAGTAACGACGGGAGAAATTGGAAATATCAATATTTCCGGTTATGTAGGCGGATATGATATGGACGATGCATGGTTCGGAAAATGCGCACAGATGGCGCAGACCCCGGGGCTGGAAGTGATTCTTGCAGTAGGAAACGGTTCTGATTTCTTTGGAACAGCCGCTGCCGGAACAGATGTCCTGATTGCCAGCGTGGATGCTTATGCAAGTAGCTACGGCGAGGCAATGGAGGCTGGTATGCTGGATTATCTTGCCGGAAAGTTTTCTGCGAGCATAGGTCCTATCTTTATCGCTTCCTACAGGGCGGCACTTGGTTCACCGATACGCACGTCGGAAGGAAATGCACTTGCTTTAAGCCAGGGTTACTGGATAGCTACAAGCGCGGAGGAATTTAACACCTATTATGCAGTAGACAGTAGCGTGGATTCTCCCGCATATACAAAAGAATTACTGGATACCCTGCTGACGGCAGACTATGCGGCATTTGAAAAATTTGTCAGTCAGTACAGCTTTGAAGAAATTCAGAAGATGAAGTAAAAAATAGATTTGCCGACATAATCGGGCTGCCGGTGCAAACGCAAAAAAGCGCCGGCAGTCGGATAAAGAAGCAAAGGCACAGAAAACTTGCAAAGAGGACTTGGAAATATGAAGACAAAGGGTATGGAAATTTTTAAAAGAATCGTAAAAATTGCCGTCATTCCGGCAGGAACGCTTTTGCTTGTGTTTTTGCTTTGCAGTGCAAATGGCGTAAAATTATTTGAGACAGAAGGAAACTGGATTCTGTTTTTCAGGGCAACAGCTTCCGTTATGCTGACGACCTTTGCACTGTCCCTGAATCTAAACAGTGGAAGATTTGATTTTTCCATCGGTTCCATTGCGCTGCTTTCCTCCGTAATCAGCGCCTCCATATGTACATCAAAAGGATTGCCGAGTGCAGCCATGCTGGTGATATCTATTGTGGCCGGAGCTGTCCTGGGGCTCTTATCGGGAGGCATTTATGTCATTGTAAAGCTTCCTCCGATTATTGTATCGCTTGGTGTAGCGCTTTTTTATGAAGGACTGGCGTTTGCGGTTACAAACGGTTATGGTGTATCGTTCGTGGCAAATAAAGAATTGACAAGCTTTCCCAGTGTCCTTCATTATGCACTTGTCATTTTGGGCGGGTTATTCTTCTTTATCTTTGTCTTCGACTATACGCAGTTTGGTTATGATTACAAAGCACTTCTGTCGGGGCAGAAGGTGTCTGTCAATATGGGAATCAAAGAAATTCCTAATGCGGTCGGCTGTTATGTCATTGCAGGTGCACTCATGGGTGTAGTCGGTTTTATCAGTGCAACCAATACCGGTACTATCCAGATGGCTCTGAATTTTGGCTCAATTGGCGTTATGTTTACCGCATTTCTGCCTATGTTTATAGGCGGGTTTATCGGAAGATTCTGCAATGAAAAAATTGGTTATCTGCTGGGGGCAGTTACCACGGCGTTTATTTCCCTGATGTATGCAAGGCTGAACGTAGATTCTTCCATTCAGCAGATTGTAACGGCGCTGATACTGGTAGTCTTTCTGATTTATCTGAATAATGAAAATAAAGTAATCGAACTGGTTATGCTGAAGAAGCATTTGAAAAAGAAAACCAAATAGGTGGTATCGGAGGCTGAAATGAAATATCAGGCAGTTATTTTTGATTTGGACGGTGTGATTTGCCATACAGATAAATATCATTATCTGGCATGGAAGCAAATGGCGGATGATTTAGACATTTATTTTGATGAAGAGATAAACAACCGGCTGCGCGGAGTCAGCCGTATGGAAAGTCTGGAGATAATTCTGGAAGGAAGCAGCAGAACCTTTTCTGATGCGGAGAAAGAAAAACTGGCGGCAGAAAAAAATGAACGGTATGTAAATTTGCTTGGTGAAATGTCGGCTGCAGATTTGTCCAGTGAGGTATGGGAAACGCTGGAGCAGCTTAGAGGGAAGGGATTAAAACTGGCAATCGGCTCTTCCAGCAGAAATGCAAAATTGATACTGGAGCGTTTAGGGCTTAAAGATTATTTTGAAGCAGTCAGTGATGGGACAAATATTGCAAAGTCAAAACCGAATCCGGAAGTATTTCTGAAGGCGGCAGAGTTTTTACATATAGAGCCGGATAAATGTCTGGTGGTCGAGGATGCGAGGGCAGGAATTGAAGCAGCCAAAAACGGGGGCTTTGACAGCGCGGGCATGGGAGAGGCATCAGCCAGTAAAGATGTTACCTATGCAATTAGTTCCTTTGGCGATTTGCTTAAAATTGTCTGAAATATCAGCCGGGGAGAAAATCCTTTGGCTGATTTTTAATAAGCCGCAATTGGGAGGCAGAATGAGAGGAAAATTATGGACTTAAAGAAAGCACCTTTTTATTTAGATGACGCGCATATTGCATGGGTAGAAAAAACCCTGAGTCAAATGAGGCTGGAGGAAAAAATCGGACAATTGTTTTGCCCGATTGGATATTCAACTGACCCTGAGTATTTAGATGAATTGATAAAATTTCATATAGGAGGATTGTTTTTCCGTGACGGCGCAGGGGAAGAAATGAGAAAGACCTTTGCCTATGCGCAGGCACATTCCCGTATCCCGCTGTTGATTCCTTCCAATCTTGAAGCGGGAGGAGACGGGGCGGCCACGGATGGCACTCCTTATGGAAAGCAGATGGCATGTGCGGCTGCGGGAGATGTAAAGTATGCCTACAGGCTTGGAAAAATTGCCTGTACGGAAGCCGCTGCAATTGGGATTAACTGGGCGTTTGCCCCAGTGGTGGACATTGACAGAAATTATCACAATCCCATCACAAATGTTAGAACCTACGGGGATAATCCCGATACAGTCTTGGCGTTTGCCAGAGAGTATATGCGCGCTGCAACGGAGTGTCAGGTTGCGGTATCGCTGAAGCATTTTCCGGGAGACGGCGTGGACGAGAGGGATCAGCATCTTCTTACTTCCGTGAACAGCCTTTCAATGGAAGAGTGGGATGCGACCTATGGAAGAGTGTACAAGGAGCTGATTGCAGAGGGCGCACTGACGGTTATGGCGGGCCATATTGCACTGCCTGCCTATCAGGAATATTATAATCCGCAGAGCAGGGGGCAGGTGATTCCGGCTTCCTTATCAAAGGAGCTGCTTCATAAGCTGTTGCGAGAAAAACTTGGATTTAATGGATTGGTCATTAGTGATGCAACACCGATGGTGGGCTTTACATCTGCCATGGAAAGAGAAAAGGCAGTTCCGCTTGCCATTGAAAGTGGCTGCGATATGTTTCTCTTTAATAAGGATTTGGTAGAGGATTATGAGTTTATGATGAGGGGATACCGAAACGGACTGCTTTCTGAAAAACGTCTGACGGAGGCAAACAGAAGAATACTTGCCTTGAAGGCGGCTCTTAAGCTTCCGGAAAAGAGTGCGGCAGGCACATTGGTTCCTGATGCGGAAAGCCTCAGTATACTACGAAATAAACAGCATGTGGAGTGGGCGGAGGAATTGGCGGATGAATCAATTACACTGGTAAAGGACACGCAAAAGCTGCTTCCTGTAAGCGCCTCAAGGTATAAAAGGGTTTTACTTGAGATTCTGGGAGATTTTCCGTCTAATGAGCGTGTGTTGTCTCAGGTGAAGGAAGAATTGGAAAAGAGGCAATTTCAGGTTACGGTGTATGAAAAAGAGAATTTTGAAAAAGGCGTTGATAATGTAAAGACATTTAAAGAAAAGTACGATTTGGTCATTTACATCGGCAATGTGGAAAATGCAAGCAATAAGACGACAAGTCGGTTAAACTGGTACACCTTCTGGGGACAGGGCAATAA
>CAMWLB010000158.1 GCA_947174985.1 uncultured Lachnospiraceae bacterium
TCCCTTTTCTAACAACTTAAGCCCATAAACCTCCGCCGCATACTCACCTGCAATGGCAGCCTGTGTCACATCGCCCTCGTCAGCAACCTTTTTTGCGGCAAACGCATTGTTTTTCATGCTAATCTGCTGCCAGTCATAAGCCTGCAGATACCGTGCGCACTGCATCAGGGACTGGGGGTGGGAATATACCCGCCGTATCGTATCTTTATCCGCGTCCGGAGCGGCCAGCAGGCAATGCTCGATTTTGATAATCTGCTCGCCAACAATATAATTTTCAAACTCTACTAATAAGTCATAGATTTCACTGACAATGCCCGCCGTGGAATTTTCAATAGGAAGCACGGCAAAATCTGCGCTGCCCTCGTCAATCGCACTCATGGCGTCACGAAAGGTTTCCACATGGAAGCTGTTTACTTCTTTCCCGAAAAAACGCTGCATTGCCGCCTGCGAATAAGAACCCTCGCTCCCTTGAAACACCACTCTCGCGCCGGCCGTTTCCAGCTTGTCCACCCCGATAAAAGGGAGCCTGCCCAGACTACCGTTTTCCGCAAGCATCCGGTACTGCATCTTGCGGCTCATGGACATAAGCTGCTCAAAAAGCTCCTCAACCCCATGGCTGTTAAATTCATTATGGACAAGCGACTTGACCCTCTCTAATTTTTCCATCTCCCGCTGTTTGTCAAAAACCTTTTTCCCGTTTTCTATCTTGTACTGCGCCACACCCCTGCAGACATCCATACGCTGCTCATACAAGGCGACAATCTGCTCGTCAATTTTATCAATCTGTTCTCTCAGTTCTCCTAAATCCATGTCGTTCTCCTCTATTCTCGTTACATTAATTAGGTGATTGCAAAACTCGCGCTTTGTAACTACCTACGAATCAGGTAATTGCGAAACGCCCCTTTGCAAGTAACAGGAAATGGTCAATAGAGACAAAAAAGGCGACTTGCCACTGCTTCGGAGACGTTTTTGTCTCTATTGACCATTTCCGTCACCTGCAGAGGCCATCCATTTCGCAACTACCTTATTGATTTATTCCTTATCTTATACCAAAACCCACTTGATAGCAAGCAAAATAGCGGCTATAATCATAGTAAACCGGTTCAATCGGACAGAAAGGAATTATTTCCATGAAAAAGAATATAAAAGCCATCCTTACAGGCATCATTCTCTTACTTGTTTTTGTATTGCTTATCGTCGTTTACATCCTGCAGAAAAGGGTCGTTCCCGTTCCCGACTCCACAGTGGGCAACACCGCCGGCAACGCCAACAACGGCGGCATGTTCTGCGAGTACAACGGCATCGTATATTTCTCCAATCCCTACGATGGCGGCGCCCTCTATTCCATGTCTCCCGACGAGAGCAACATAAAGAAGCTGATTTCCGCAAATGTTTCCCATATCAGCGCAGGCGGCAAATACCTTTTTTACTATCAGAACGGCAATTCCGGCTCTGCCGGTCTCGGCTACTTAAGAAGCAGCCACGGGCTGTGCCGCGCCACCTTAAACGGCCGCAACATCACCAATCTTTCCAAGGAGCTGGTATTTAACGTGCAGCTTATCGGCAATTACCTGTACTACCTGACCTCCACCAGTGAAGGCCCCTGGTTTTACAAACTGCGGACAGATAAGCAGGAAAAGGAGCTTCTTGCCAATACTGGCTGGAATTTTGCCTGTGCTCTGCCGGATGGCAGCGTCTATTATAACGGCACGGAAACCAACCACTATCTCTATCTCTACAATACGGAAACCGATACAACAAGCGTTGCGTGGGAAGGCAATCTTTGGTATCCGATTTATGACAACGGCTACATCTATTATCTGGATGTTGCGGAAAACTACCGGCTCTGCCGCTATTCCTTAAGCGGCGACGTAATAGAAGTACTGACCCACGACAGAGTGGACTGCTTTAATCTGGCGGGCGGCTACATTTACTACCAGAAAAATTCTACTGACGACCCTGCTTTAAAGCGTATGGCTCTGGACGGCAGCAATGTGGAAATCGTAGCTTCCGGCAACTACACTCATATCAATGCAACCTCCCGTTTTGTATACTTTACTGCCTTTGAGGTCGAAACCCCCGTTTACCGCACTCCCGTAAGCGGTCCCATCTCGGTGACTACCTTCGAGGCGGCACGGGAAGCGGCGCTGAAGTATGCCAAATAGTTTTATATGACGCGCTTTCTGCTCCAGCGTCCGGTTCTGTACCAGATGAAAGATAACAGGAAATTGACGCCCCAGCCGATGGGGACTGCCCACCAGACCGCCTGCACGCCGAATATGGGGGCGCAGAGGTTGGCAAAGCTTACACGAAACGCCAGATTTACCAGATTTGCCGCCATATAGACATTGACGTCACCTGCGCCGCGCAGAACGCCGTCGGTACATGCCTTCACACCAATCAGGGCAAAGAACCAGCCGATGAAGGTCAGATAGTCGATGCCTGTCTTATAGGCATCCACGCCGCCATCGCCTTTTAAAAACGCGTCAATGATGCTTCCATGGAACACTTGTAATATAACGCATATGAGAACTGCAAAAACCGCTATCATGGCAAGTCCTGCATGATAGCCTTTTTTGACTCGTTCCGGCTGTCCTGCGCCGAGATTTTGTGCCGTAAAGGTGGAGACCGCATTTCCCGTCGCAATCATCGGCACAATACAGATGGACTCGATGCGCATACCCGCAGAATAGCCTGCCAGCACAGAGGAACCGAAGCCGTTGACCACGGACTGCACCAAAAGCATGCCAATGCTGACAATCGACTGCTGTATAATGGAAGGGATTGCAATTTTAGTCCCCCGGACCAGCATCTCCACATCATAGAGTTTTGCCCGTTCTTCTGCCTCATAGCGTTTTAAAATCCAGAGCAGAATACCGAACGAAATCAGCGCAGAAATTCCCTGTGCAATCACAGTAGCAATGGCAACGCCCGCCACGCCCCAGTCAAGAACCCTCACCATATATAAATCAAGCACAACATTCAGCACGGACGAAAAAATCAAAAGCCCGAGGGGAATTTTGGATTTGCCCAATGCATTGAACATGGCTGACAAAATATTGTACATAAAAAGAAACGGCAGTCCACAGAAATAGATTTCCAGGTAGAGCACTGCATCATCTATAATATTGTCCGGCGTCTTTAGCGCCGTCAGAATATTCCGATTCAGCAGAAAACCTCCGGCAGCAAGCAGCACACTGATGATCAGAAAATTTATCAGCGCGGTATAGATACTCGTCTTCATCTTACTATAGGACTGTGCCCCCAGATATTGGCTCGTAATCACGGATGCCCCGATACCGCCGCCGATGGCTACCATGATAAATACCGTCGTCAGGGAATAGGACGCACCCACTGCTGCAAGCGCATCTTCACCCACATACTGCCCCACTATCATGGAATCCGCCATATTGTAAAAATGCTGAAATAGATTGCCCAGTATCATGGGTAGCGCAAAAAAGAAAAGCGTTTTTCCCGGGTTTCCTGTCAGCATATTTTGTTTTGCATTGTTTTCCTGCTTCATACCTGCTCCCTCATATATATCGCAAGCCATGCTATAGGCAATTGAATTCCTAATAGTATAGTATAACACAAAATGAAGAAAATGCGGCAGGGTAAAAGAAATTTAAAACTTATATGTGGTGATAGGTAAAGCAGTTGGAACGTGACAGGGAAACGATAAATAAAAAGGAAATTTTGTCCGATAGATAAAATAGAATTATATAGCATCCGGTTGAGATGGAGGTATGAACTGTAATGACGGAGGCAGCCTTAATTGTCAACGCATTGGCGATAATATGCGGTTTTATGAATAAGCCTATTTTCATGTATGTCCTGTTTGGGTTTGTATGGACAGCATTTTTTGGGATATATGAGAAGCTTACATGGATATGGTATGAAAAGGTTCTGCGGAATGAAACGAATGAAGTGATGGTAAACGTAAAAATCGCACATATCGTAGAATTCATAATTGTCATGGTTTCGGTGTATGTATTAGCGTATTTTAAAAAAACCGAGCTGTGTGCAGTCATGCCTACAATTCAGATGCTTGCCGCACATAGCGTCAGGCTGTATAAACAGCGCACCAACAGGAATATAATAATTTTTTTTGGCATTGTAATTGAACTAATTTTCGCCATATATTTTGCAATGCGGTAAGCAGGCATAGCATTATGTACCGGCATGTTCCCGCACATACTGCATAAATTCCGGCGTCTTTGACCAGTATTTGATACCCCAGTTTTCAAAATTCCACTCCGCCATATAATCGTTACATTCATAATCGATGTAGTATATTGCTTCGTTCTGCACAACAAAATTTGTCGGAAAATAATCTATGTTTGTGTTGGCGGCATACAGCAACACACACATGTCCTTTATTTGCTCCATGTAGGCAGTTTCCATTTTATCCTGCTCTACCAAATCATAAATGGTATCGCCCTCTATATATTCTTTCAAAATACGCTCGCGCTCCCTATCTACAGCAAGCATCTCAGGAATTCTGATTCCGATTTTCTTTAGTCGTTTATAATCGTTTATCTCCGCCTCTATTTTATTTCCAAACTGATAATAGTCACAGGGTTCATGATGAATCTGCTTTAACACATACTGCCCGGCACCGTCCGACGCCAGATAAGAGTAACCGCCCTTCCCTTTTCCTAACAGCTTTACTATCTCATATTCTTTTTCGTTTACAAACATTTTTTCTGCCATAAGAAATCCCTTACTTTAGGCGATAAAAACGATGACGTTCTCCTCTGCCTCTGCCACTTCCTGTATCCATTTCTTCAATTCCGCAAAATTTGCCCAGACATACTGGAAAAATTCTTCCTCGGATTCATTGTCCATAACAGGGTAAACCTGGTCGGCAATCATATCTTCTATGCAGAAACTTTCCCGAAAAGCTGCCTCATCCCACGCACTCAGGGCATCCGCTATCAGCTTTACAATATCCTTTTCAATCAGCCGCGCCGGACCATAGCCCATATCCTCGTCATTAACAGGCTCTCCGCCCAGCACCAGCCAGCTTGCCGGTTCTTTTGTCATACCCCATACCTCGCCCGTCAGGGTGTAATGAATAGCATGCCATGCCTTATCGACACACATCAGGCGGTCTTCATTGCTCTCGTCAAATAAAATCTCACCGCTTCCTTCCCTGAGCTTTTGCACGGTATCATCATCAGCCCTAAAATAGTACCCAATCATACTCATATTGCTTTCCCTCTTCTCTTTTATGTATTTTTTTATTCATGTAATTGCAAAACTCTCTTTTCAGAAAAGTGTTCATATTAACTACTCTACAAACCAAAATTCTGATAAGTCCTAATTTATCGCATCTAGTAATTATTATATCTTATCTTCAAAAAGTTCACAACCCCCTGAAAACGCTAAATTTATAACAAGTTAGTTTGCCATTTATGCTTTCAAAAATATAAACGATGGGCAAGTTATCTTTTTTAGATCGAGTGCCGGGAAGCGGAAAAAGATTTAATAACCACTTTTGGAGCAGAGTGTGCCCTAAATACACTTCTGTAATTTCCCATCTTACATTTTGGACAATAGTGTGGTAACATTATATATAACAAGGCAACATTATTGGAAAAGGAAGTGATAAGCCCGATTATCGTACTATTGGTCACCGATAGGAAAATAGACGGAAAGAGCAAAGAATCAGAAATGAATAGAAAATAAGAGACTGTGAATACAGTTTTTATTTTGATGTCATGAATGATTTTTGCTCTGTATATAGTTGATGTTTGGCTACAGAGTGATATCTGTAGCTTTTTTGTGCCTTGTTAGAAATTGGAGGAAAAATGATAGAGATTAAATTTATTGAGGATCAAGAAGAAAAAACAAGAGTGACTTTAGATATTATGAATGCATTACCGGAGTGGTTCTCACCACCGGAAGATATTGTAAATAAATCGGTAATACATAGGAAATATCCTTTTGTTGCAGCGTATGATGACGATAAGGCGGTCGGATTTGCAGTGTTGAAGATTCACAATATATATACCGCTGACATTTATAATCTGGGTGTTCTAAGAGAATATCATAGAATGGGAATAGGACACCAATTGATTATGACTTGTGTTCAGTATTGTGTAGAAAATGATTACAAGTTTTTGACGGTGAAGACATTGGATGAATCAGCTGTATATGAACCTTATAATGCTACAAGGGCATTTTATAAGAAAGAGGGTTTTTATCCATTAGAAGTGCTTACAACATTTTGGGATGAAGAAAATCCTTGTTTATTCATGATTAAGGTTATAAGTGAGGAGAAGAAAGATGATAATTGATGCACATGTACATTTACCGATAGGAAAAGACTGTAGTACTTTATGTAGAAAGCGTAAGAAATTGATTGTCGGAATTAAGTTGTATACCGGACATGAAGCATTTTATCTGTCGGATGGAAGGTTAAAAGAAGTATATGAACTCGCTCAACAATATGATGTTCCGGTACTATTTCATTCTGGGTGGGATAACTACCAATATAGTGATGTGAATGTTGTGTCAGAGGTTGCAAGGCAATATCCAAACCTGAAATTGGTTTGCTGTCATTGCTTTTTTCCAAGGATAGGTAAGTGCCAATTACTTGTCAAATATCCAAATGTATATTTTGATATTTCTTCAATAGCTGATAATAGGGCAATATTAAACGATATAGAAGAAAAGATTAAGAAGTTAATTGAAGTTGTTCCTGCGAGAGTATTGTTTGGTTCAGACTATTCCGGATGTAATCAAGAGGAACATATACAGTTTGTAAAAAATCTTAGACTTAACAAGATGTTGACACAAGCTATATTTGAAGGAAATGCGAAATATGTATTTAGATTAAAAGTATAATGTACAGCTCCAGTGAACACTAATTCACTGGAGCTTTCCTTTACCATCCTTTAATCTGTTCTGCCCATTAAGGAACAGTGTTATACTGCTGGTTGAAACGTTTGTTTAGAAGCAAAAACTGAATAATTATCATTCGTAACTTTTTGAACAAAAGGGTGTGTGAAACAAAGTCTGTAAATACTGATCTTCTATGATAATGATTGGGCT
>CAMWLB010000159.1 GCA_947174985.1 uncultured Lachnospiraceae bacterium
TACCGGACCCATAAATTCCATATCTTCTTTTATCATGACAGCAAGACGCTTGGACAGGTTGTTGAATATCGCGCCCTGTACCTGATCGTTTGCATTCTTTAACGCAATCGCCAGGTCATTGTTATCCACATCACGCAGCACTCTCTGAATCGCCCTGTCGTCCAAAAGCAGGATATCTTCGAATACGAACATCTTTTTCCTGATTTCGTCTGCCAGTTCCGGTTCTTCGATTTCCAGAGTTTCCATAATATGCTTTTCTGTTCCGCGATCCACGGTATTGAGGATTTCCACCACCGCATCCACACCGCCGACAATGGTGTAATCCTGATTTACCAGTGAAGACAGCTTGGATTCCGGAACCTTTTCCACTTCCTTTATCACGTCCGGACTGGTGCGGTCCATCGTCGCAATACGCTTTGCCACATCCGCCTGTCTGTCGGGAGAAAGCGCCGAAATAATCTGCGCCGCCTGTCCCGGGGACAGATAGGATAAAATCAGGGCAATCGTCTGCGGATGTTCATCCTGTATAAAGTTAAGAAGCTGTGAAGGCTCCGTTTTACGCACAAACTCGAAAGGCTTCACCTGCAGGGACGCTGTCAGCTTGCTGATAACCTCCATCGCCTTGTCGTTGCCGAGTGCATTTTCCAAAAGCTCTTTCGCATAAGAAATACCGCCTTCTGCGATATACTGCTGCGCCAGGCACACTTCATAAAATTCATTGATAACCAATTCCTTCGTCTGCGGCGTTATGCTTCGAGTGTTGGCAATCTCCAGAGTCAGCTCTTCAATTTCTTCCTCTTTCAAATGCTTGAACACGCCTGCCGAACGTTCCGGTCCCAGAGAAATCAGCAATATGGCCGCCTTCTGCAGTCCACCCAGTTTCTCCTCCCCTGATGCTCTTGCCATGTCAGACACCATCCCTTTCTTTTATGCTTTCTGCCTTATCCCTAAACTATCCCCAATCCTCGTTCAGCCAGTTGCGCAAAAGATTGGCAACCGCCTCCGGATTCTCGTCCACAAATTTTTCTATCATCTTTCTGGTCTCGGACTTGGACTCCACTTCAATATCTTCCAGACTCTGTTCAGGCGTGGATTGGAGCAGATTCTCCACGGAAAGCTCCTCTTCCTGCTCGGTTTCCCTTCTGCCGGCCATGCTTCTGATAACCACAAAAGCAAGCAGCGCCAGAATAATGATAATAAGAACAATGGATAATATGTCAGTCGCACTGACTGCTATGCCCACTTTGTCGATAAACTGCGGACGCTCGTAAGCCAGTATGGTAATGTTTTCCGCCGGAATTCCCGTCGCATTGGCAACGATGAGGTAGAAATCCTCATCAACCTCAAGCTTGGTATCCGCGCTGTGGGTCGCTTTATATTCATCCCATGAAACGCCGTCCAAAAGCCCTCTGTTTTTGGCGTCCTCTTCCCGCAGGGTGTTGTAAGTAATCGCCGTCAGCGCAAGGGAAGAATCGCTGTAGTTGATGACGCCTGGCGGCAGATTCTCCACGCTGATAAATTCATTTGGCAGAAAATCCTCCAAAAGCTGGCTGGATGAACTCTCCGAATTGGTGCCGCTCTGGAACTGATACGTAATCTCGTCGTTGGAATCCGTCCCGGGAAGTCCGCCGTTGCCGCTGTTATTCGAATCCTCATAACTTTCCCTGTGCGCCAGCTGTCCTTCTTCCCTGCCGGCATTGGCATAATACTCATGTATGGTTTTCTGGTATTCTGCAAAATCAATGTCCAGCCGGCACGCTACTTCTATCATATCAAACTGCTGGGAGCCTATCAGCACTCTCTTGACATCCGCCCCCACCTTCGTCTCTGCCTGCGAACGCAGCTCCATCATATTGTTTGCAACGCCCGCCGTTGAGTAATCCTCCTCGCCGGAGAACAACAGATTGGCGTTATTGTCCACAATTGTAATATTTGCCGTGGATCTGTTGCCTAAACCTGTCGCAACGGCACGAGCTACGGTTGCCGCCTGCTCCGAGGTGAATTTATCCTTAAGCGTCAACTGAATCCAGGCAGAAGCCTCCTCACCTGAATCCACAAGGGTTCCTGTGTTCTGCGGAATGTTCAGTGTGACAACCGCGCTTTTCACGGAATCCATCGCGGCAATATCCTTTGCCAGCTTCCCCTCCATGTAACGCAGCCACTGTCTGTCCATGGTCGTCTGTGTCGTGGAAAATCCGCCTGACATCGCATCCTTGAAAGAATAATCGTCCGGCACATATCCCGCTGCACCCAGAGCCAGATTAGCTATGGACACCTGCGTCGATTTTACCTTGATGTTCAGGCCGTCATCAGACACCTGATATAACACGTTGTTGCTTTTCAGAATCTCTATAATCTCCGCAGACTCCGCAGTTGTCGAGCACTGCTGCCATTGTATGTACTGCGGTTTTGTAAACACATGTATCAATAGCGCAAAGGTAAATATCACCACTGCGGTAATACCGATAATAATCGTCTTCTGCTTCGTAGTGAATTTGTTCCACCACGCCAAGACCTTATCCAAAATTTCTTTGATTTTATCCGGCATGATTTTTTCTCCTTAAGCCGCAAGATTTCAAGGTGGCGCCTTAAATCTGCATATTCATAATTTCTTTGTAGGCCTCCAGCAGTCTGTCCCTGATGGCAACAGTATACTGCAGGGCCGTAGAAGCTTTCTGCATGGCTATGGTCAAATCATGCGTGTTTTCCGTCTCACCGAGCGCAAACTTTATCTTCTCATTCTCTGCATCGGAGAGGTAACTGTTTGTCGTATTGATATTGCTGATTGCCGTATTCAGGAGTGCTTCAAACATAGTCCCGTCTGCTGACAGGCTATCCTCTGTTCTTACCCTTCCTACCATTCCGTAGGAAGAATTCAGCCCAATGCTCTTTGCATTCTGCACTATGCTTTCAGCGCCCATACCTGCCGGTGTTATTGAAATATCCATATATCCTCCCAAAAGTACTTTTCTTAATATTCCGCCTTTATACGGCGGTTTTATGCATGAAAAATATCGAGGTCAGTCTTTATGACGACTGCCCTACCTGAAGCCCCTTCATCGCTATGGATTTGCTTGCAGTAAAGGCCGTAGAGTTCGCTTCATAAGAGCGGCTGGCATCGATTAAATTTGTCATCTCTGTAATAATATTGACGTTGGGATATAACACATACCCGTTTTCGTCTGCGTCCGGATGAGACGGATCATACACCATCTTCATCTCGCTCCATGTATCCTCGTGCACCGCACTTACCTTTACACCGTTTCCCGTGTAGCGGTTTCTCGCGGTTTTAAACACACTGCCGAAAGAAGTGCCGGCTCCCTTTTCCTCAAAGGTCACTACCTTTCTCCTGTAGGGGGTGCCGTCCTCCGTTCTGGTGGTATTGGCATTTGCCACATTTTCTGAAATAATGTCCATCCTATAACGCTGCGCGGTCAGACCGGAAGCATTAATGTTAAAAGCGGTAAACATTCCCATATTTATATCTCCCTTCTATACCTGTTTCTCCAATCCTTTATCAATTTGCCGGCTTACTTCATTACCAGCTGCAGATTCAGAAACTCCTGTGTAATGCTGTCAAGCAGTCCCTGATATTTTATCTGGTTTTCCACCAGCATTACATTTTCTGTCTCAATATCGACATTATTGCCGTCAAGCCGGTAGGAATAGCCTGTCAAATCCGTGTAAGTGCGCGGCTTTAACTGCGAGGTCCTGATTGCTGCCACCCGCTGATCCATTCGGGAAGTGTCGCTGCTTCTCCCCAACGCCTTTTTCAGCTCGCTTTCGAACGCAACGTCCTGCCGCTTATAGCCGGGCGTATCGTCATTGGCTATGTTGTTACTAATGGCAGCATTACGAAGCCATGCAGCGTCAGCCGCCTTATCAAGCACATTAATATAATCAAATGCATTGGTATTTATCATATACTGCTCCTTCCATCGCTGCCTGAGGGCAGACTTAAATCACTCTATTCTATTATAAATTATTTGTCGAAAAAGACAAGTATTTTTACGAGTTTTTTCTATAGTAACCTTTTACCATTCCCATTTGAATATAAAAAGGACTTATTGATAACTTCAATAAATCCTTTTATCTACTGTAATCCGTCTGCTTTAAAAATCCAAAATCCGTTTGGCATTATGTATGAAGTTACCGATGCTGCCGGTGATTCTGCTTTTTTAACTCTTCTACTTCATCAAACACTACATCGTTCAGCACTTTGATATAGGTTCCTTTCATCCCCGAGGAACGCGATTCAATGACCCCGGCACTTTCAAACTTCCGCAGGGCATTTACAATCACCGAGCGGGTAATCCCGACCCTGTCAGCAATCTTGCTTGCGACCAGAATCCCCTCCATGCCGTTCAGCTCGTCAAAAATGTGGATAATTGCTTCCATCTCGGAAAACGACAAGGTAGAAATAGCGGAACGCACTACTGCGATTTTTCTGTCTTCTTCAGCGCTTTCTTCATTGACCGCGCGCAGCATTTCCAGCCCAACCACGGTAGAACCATATTCACAGAGTATGATATCGTCAATGTCATACTGCTCATTACACTTGTAAAAGAAAAGCGTTCCCAGACGTTCCCCCGCAATCTCGATGGGCGTTATGATTGCCTGAAACTTTTTGGTGTCCGTCCGCTCAAAACCCAGAGTCTGCAGGTTTACATTTTCCTTGGTGGAAAGTACACCCAAAAGACGCTCATTCAGCATAGAATCAATAAAACCGCCTACATTTTCATCAATCAGCTCTTCTATGGGCTCTATACTGTCGAGCTTCCCTACCCCCAGCACCTTGCCCTTTTTGCTGATGACCAATACATTGGAGCTTACAATCTCTCTCATAACCTTGCAGATATCATTGAAAACCACCTTGCTGGAATTGTTATTGTGCAATAGTTTCCCAATCTTTCGGGTTTTGTCTAACAACTGTACACTACTCATTCAGATTCCTCCGTTACCTGCGGTACGCCTCCCCCCAGATAATGCTAAAATGAACTCAGTTTCAAAATTCATTCCTATTTTACCACACATAAATCGGATTTTCAATGAAAATACAGTCAATTTTCACAATTTTATATTCTTTCGTAACATTTTATCCTTTTATGCTTCTGCAGGCTCTTTTACCATAATATGCCCACACTGCTCATTAGAACACACAAGCTTGTTTCCTTTTTCCAGCATCACGGAACCGCATTTTTCGCATTTGACACCGGATGGCTTCTGCCATACCATGAAGTCACACTCCGGATTGTCTATACAGCCATAATACCTTCTGCCCTTCTTCGTCTTTTTTATGACGATATCTTTGCCGCATTTGGGACATGCCACCCCGATTTTTTCGAAATAGGGCTTGGTGTTGCGGCACTCGGGAAAGCCCGGACATGCTAAGAACTTACCGTGGGGACCATATTTGATTACCAGGCGTCTGCCACAGTTTTCGCACTCCTCATCGGATTCCTCATCGGCTATCTCCACCTCGGAAAGCTCTTTTTCCGCAGCCTTCACCGCCTCGTCCAAATCAGGGTAGAAATTGGAAACCACTGTTTTCCAATTGACGCCGCCCTCCTCCACGCCATCTAAAAGCGCCTCTAAGTTGGCAGTAAAGTTGACGTCCACAATCGTCGGGAACGCTTCCTTCATCATATTGTTGACAACCTCTCCCAGTTCCGTTACATAAAGATTCTTGTTTTCCTTTATGACATAACGTCTGGCAAGAATGGTAGTGATAGTCGGCGCATAGGTGCTGGGACGTCCGATCCCCTGCTCTTCCAGTGCACGAACCAGGGAAGCTTCCGTGAAATGTGCCGGCGGCTGGGTAAAATGCTGCTTTTCCTCAAAGCCCGCATGGGTAAGAGGCGTATCCTTATCCATATCTACCGTAATGCGGCCTTCCGCCTCCTGCTCTTCCTCCTGCGTATAGACGCTCATAAAGCCATCAAAATAAAGCTGGGAAGCCGCTACTGTAAATATATGACTGCCCCCTCCGATTTTGACTGAAACCGTGTGATATTTTGCAGGCTGCATACGGCTTGCCGTAAAACGCTTCCAGATAAGCTGGTAAAGCCTGAACAAATCGCGGGGAAGCTCTGCTTTCACCACAGAAGGCGTCAGAGAAATTCTGGTAGGCCGGATTGCCTCATGGGCGTCCTGTATCTTCTGACCCGTTTTTCTGTCCGTCCCTTCTCCCGCATACTCGGTTCCGTATACCTCGTCAATATATTCCTTTGCCATACGTTCCGCTTCTTCGGACACACGGGTGGAATCCGTACGCAGATACGTAATCAGACCAATGGTGCCCTCGCCTTTAATTTCCACACCTTCATAGAGCTGCTGTGCCAGCCTCATCGTCTTCTGTGTAGAAAAATTCAGAACCTTGCTCGCCTCCTGCTGTAAGGTTGATGTCGTAAAGGGAAGCGGTGCTTTCTTGATTCGCTCTCCCTTCTTTACCTCTTTCACCTGATAGGTTACGCCCTCCAGAGAAGCCTTCACTGCATCCAGCTCTTCTTTTGAGGAAATAACTGCCTTTTTGTCTCCTTCTCCGTAGTATTTGGCCACAAGCGGCTTTTTTTCGCCCTTTACCGTAAAGGAGGCCTCAAGTGTCCAGTATTCCTCCGGTATAAAAGCGTCAATCTCCTCTTCCCTGTCACAGATCATGCGCAGTGCCACAGACTGTACCCTTCCTGCGGAAAGCCCGCGCTTTACCTTTGCCCACAAAAGCGGGGAAATCCGATACCCCACCATTCGATCAAGGCAGCGGCGCGCCTGCTGCGCGTCCACCAAATCCATGTTGATTTCTCTCGCATTTTTCAAAGATTCCTTCACTGCATTTTTTGTAATCTCATTAAAGGTTATCCTGTAGGTCTTTTTATTTTCAAGCTTCAGCGCGTGATAAAGATGCCATGAAATTGCTTCCCCCTCACGGTCAGGGTCGGTTGCCAGATAGATTTTCTCCGCTTTCTTCACTTCCTTGCGCAACTTCGCCAGTATATCCCCTTTCCCCCTGATGGTAATATACTTTGGCTCATAATCGTGCTCCACATCAATGCCAAGCTGGCT
>CAMWLB010000160.1 GCA_947174985.1 uncultured Lachnospiraceae bacterium
GGAAAGAAGCTCTGGGCAGCGGGGATGTGACAGTGACCTTTTCTCTGAAGGATTAAGATTTTCCGGCAGATGATAGCTTGCTGCACGGGTGTTTCGTGCTGCAATAAATTTTTAGACAAATTTTGATAAGAAAAATATGAGCCACTTCTTTTGCATACTCCCTTTTCAGATTATGGTTGCTAATGCTCTATTTTCTAAATCCTTCGTCAAAGTGACGGAATGAGATGTATAAAATACAAGGTGGCTGAATTATAACAGTCACCCTGTATCTAAATCTACGTTGATTTGCGCAAAAATTAGTTGTCAATAATCAAATTAAAGTCGTCAATAGAAATGTAGTCGCAGAATGTTTGACGCAAGGACTGAACCAGTAAATCACCTCGTTCACTTTCAACATACGAAGAAAACTCTGCTGAAACAGTAAGATCAAGGGTAAAATGATTGCCTGTGGTATGTTCAACCATATTCCCTTGTTGCTTTTCACTTCCGCCATCATCATAAACACACTTGATGAACGATACATCTGAAATGTTATTAAGTGTTGCCCATTCATTAAATATGTCTTTTGGAGTGCAGTTTAGCTCTACGATTTCGTGTTCGATTGCGCCATTTTCGGATAAATAGTAAATTGTGATATTTTTAATATCTGCCACAATTTCTGGCACAGGATCATCTTTACGAGGATTCGGTTCGGTTCGGATAATTGGTAAAAAAGCTGCGCTGGCCATGATAACTACGGCAAGGCAAGCCGCCATTGTCCCCCAAACTTTCCAATTTGTTTTCTTTTTCATAGTTGTTTTAGCTCCTTTCACAATGTCATCATCAAGTTCGCCTAGGACTTCAAAAAAGTCTTCCTTTTTCATAATTCAAAGCCCCTTTCTATCAAATATGCTTTTAATTTTTTTCGTGTCCGTTCCAGTGTCTTTGATACGGTTCCCTGTAACATTCCATAATCGCTTGCAATGTCTGAAACTGGATCAGCATACCAGTAGCGACGAACAAATATATTTCGCTTTTCTATTGAAAGGCTTTTTACAAATGAACTGATAGCCTTCGCCAATTCTTGACGGTCAATAATTTGCTCTACATTGTCAATGTCTGATACGCAGTCAGTTAGTTCATCCAAAACAAGTGTTATCTCACCGCCGCCTCGCTTTTCGGTATGGTTGCGCTTATACTTGTTAAATGATAAATTCCGTGTGATTTTACCGAGGAATGTTGCTAATTGTTCTGGCCAGTGCGTCGGCATCGAGTTCCATGCGTTCAAGTAGGTGTCATTGACACATTCCTCTGCATCTTCTTCGTTGTTTAATATGTTCTTTGCTATGGACTTGCAGTAGTGACCATATTTTTCAGATGTTAGACTGATGGCTTGGTCGTTTCTATCCCAATAGAGTTGGATTATGCCATTATCATCCATACAAATCCTCCTTTCACCTATATACACAACTTTTAAGTGAAAATCTGACACTCATTTCAAAAAATTCTTTCTTTATTATATCATATTGTTTGTACCACAGGACAAAAATAGTCCGGAATTGCTTCCGGCCTATTTCCTGATAATTGTCAGACGAATTGAGGTGTTAAGCCTTTAGTGTCAAGCGGCAATGCTCTATGCTGTAAGCTTTGATTGTAGGTTTGTCAAACATATGTTACACCGACCGCAGATAATCCTTTAACACCTGATTCGGGGTATGCCATCCTAAGGAGCGCATGGGGAAATTGTTGTAATCCCTGCGGTTATATACCTTTAACTGGTAAGAGAAGTCCTCAAAGGAATAAAAGGAATGGGTGGCATAAAAGCGCTCATTGTCCTTCCTGTGGCTGCGTTCCACCTTGCCGTTGTGTCTGGGTGTATAGGGACGTATCAGTTTATGTCTTATCCCATGCTCCTTAAGGCGCAGCTGGAAAAGGGTGGGCCTTAAGGAGCCGCCGTGGGAACTGAACCGCTTGGTAAACTCCTGTCCGTTATCTGTCTGGACACACTCAATGGGACAGGGAAAAGCCTTCAGCAGATGTTCCAGAAACTGTGCGGATGAGTAGGAACTGTGTTCCTCAAAAGCCTCCACAAAGCGCCATCTGGAAAACTCATCAATGGCGGTGTACTGAAAGAACTGCCTTCCGATGACCCTGCTGTTTACAAGACAGGAGGAAGGAACAAATTTCACATCGATCTGGATGCGCTGTCCGGGATGGTCCATCTGCTCATAAGGTTTGGGGACATACTTTGGGTTAGGTGGATGGACAGCCATAATGCCCTGTTTTTTCAGGAAACGGTAAAGCCCGGGAATGGAACGGGAATAGCCGCGCTGCATGAGCTTAACCCAGAAAACAACAAGACCGGCATGAGGATTTCTTCTGCGCATATCCGTGATAAGTTTGATCTCGGCAGGAGTATGCTGGTTAGGATGGTGGTGAGGTCTGCGGGAGAGGTCACGGAGTGACTGGATGGAGCCGTCAAAGCGTCGTTTCCAGCGGTAAATATACTGCCTGTTGGTTTTGTACCTGATGGCAGCTTTGGTGACACCATATTTGTCAGCATATTTGATTAGTGATAGACGAAACCTCATATCTTGTGTTATAGTAGCCATAGCAGGGAACTCCTTTGTTTTTGTTTTAGTTGTGGTGACTAAAATATAACACAAAGTTGGTATCCCTGCTTTTTCAATATTCAGTTGTAACACATGTATTGTAATCCTACAAGTTTTCCGTGGGACTTTGCATATCTTAACTTGATTATTAAAACCAATACAAGTATAATGGAATATGGCTTGGCATATAATGCATGCCAAAAGACAGATTAAAAAAGAAATAACAGGGAGGCAGTCATGAAAATCGTGATTGTAGGCTGTGGGAACGTGGGAACAGCACTTGTGGAACAGCTTAGCCGGGAAGGGCATAATATTACGGTCGTAGACGAAAAGGAGGAGCTTGTACAAGGCATTGCCAATACCTATGACGTTATGGGGATTGCGGGAAATGGAGCCGTGTACAGCGTACAGCTTGAGGCCGGCGTGGGAGAGGCGGATTTGTTAATTGCTGTGACAGGGAAGGATGAGCTGAATCTGCTCTGCTGTCTGATTGCGAGAAAGGCGGGCGGTTGTCACACCATTGCCAGAGTGAGCAATCCCGTTTACTATAAAGAGATTGCATTTATCAAGGAGGAACTCGGGTTATCCCTGGTCATCAATCCGCAGCATGCCGTTGCGATGGAAATGGCAAGGCTATTGAAATTTCCCTCTGCATTGGAAATTGACACCTTTACGAAGGGAAGGGTAGAGCTGGTAAAGTACAAAATACCGGACAACTCGGTTTTGTGCGATATGCAGCTTAAGGATGTGAGCAGCCGCTTTAAAAGCGCCGTGCTTATCTGTGTGGCAGAACGTGGGGAGGAGGTATATATTCCCGATGGTAATTTTGCCCTGAAGGCAGGCGATAACATTACGATTGTGGGGACATCGTCAAAAATTGCGGCATTTTTCAAAAAACTCGGGGTTCCGACCATGCGTGCAAAGGATGCCATGCTGATAGGTGGAGGCGGTACTTCTTATTATCTCGCTACCATTTTGCTGGACATGGGTGTAAAAGTAAAGATAGTGGACAAGTCCCGCGCGCGGTGCGAGGAGCTCTGTGAGCTGGTGCCGGACGCCATGATTATCTGCGGGGACGGAACGGAGCGGGAGCTGCTTTTGGAGGAAGGGCTTGCAAAGGCGGAATCCGTTGTTTCCATGATGGATTTTGATGAAGAGAATATTATGCTTTCGCTGTATGCAAAAAGCATTTCCAAGGCAAAGATTATCACAAGGGTACATAGGATTGCCTAT
This sequence comes from uncultured Lachnospiraceae bacterium, assembly GCA_947174985.1. Classification (GTDB taxonomy): domain Bacteria; phylum Bacillota; class Clostridia; order Lachnospirales; family Lachnospiraceae; genus Acetatifactor. The sequence goes on from CAMWLB010000160.1 coordinate 3,825, forward strand.
GACGAGATTATCGAAAATCTAAATCTCGGCAGCATTGTGTATCCCAAAAATATTACGGCAGAAAATATCATTAAGTTTGTGCGCGCCATGCAAAATTCCATGGGCAGCAATATAGAATCCTTGTATAAGCTGAATGACAACCGCGTTGAGGCGCTGGAGTTTATTATCAGGGAGGACTGTCCCTTAGTCGGGATTCCCCTGCAGGAGCTGAAGCTGAAGAAAAATATACTGGTATGCAGCATCAACCACAAGGGCAGTATTTCAACCCCGGGTGGGCAGAGCGTTATTTGTGTGGGAGATACGGTGGTTATTGTGACGACAAGAACCGGTTTCCATGATATCAGGGACATTTTGGAGTAGAACAAAAGCTATGAATCATTCAATTATTCGTTATATTTTATGCAGGGTATTGGAATTTGCGGGTTTGTTTATGCTGCTTCCGTATTTTGTGGGCCTTATTTGTCAGGAGCCGCAGCGTTTTGCATATTTGTGTGTGGCGGTAGTAAGCCTGCTTGTGGGCTTTGCCGGAAAGCTTGTGAAGCCAAAGAGCAAGGTGTTTTATGCGCGGGAGGGCTTTGTCACGGTATCTTTGTCGTGGCTGCTCTTAAGCCTTGTAGGCGCAGTGCCGTTTGTGCTTACGGGTGAGATACCTTTTTATGTGGATGCCGTCTTTGAGACGGTTTCCGGTCTGACGACGACGGGTGGTACGATTCTGAACAATGTGGAAAACCTTGCGCAATGTACACAGTTCTGGAGGCTGTTTACCCACTGGATAGGCGGTATGGGCGTGCTTGTGCTGATTTTAGCCGTGCTTCCTTTGTCCGGAAGCTATAATATGCATCTGATGCGTGCGGAAAGCCCCGGCCCCACTGTAGGAAAACTGGTGCCAAAGGTAAAGAATACCGCGAGGATATTGTATCAGATATACATTGCGATTACCGTACTTGAAATCATACTGCTGATGATAACGGGGCTGCCGCTCTATGATTCGGCCACGCTGACTTTTTCCACCGTGGGAACGGGCGGCTTCGGTCTGCTTAACAGCAGCGCGGCGTCCTACAGCAGAGCGGCGCAGGCTGTCATTCTGATATTTATGCTGCTTTGTGGTGTCAGCTTCAATATTTATTATCTGTTTTTAATTAAAAAGCCGAAGGAAGCGCTGCGCAGCGAGGAACTGCGCGCCTATCTGGGGATTGCCGCAGTATCGACGCTTTTGATTGGAATCAACATAAAGGACAGCTTTGCAGGCATAGGAGAATCTCTTTTCCAGGCGGGATTTCAGGTAGTGTCGGTGATGACTACAACAGGCTTTACCACCAGTGATTTCAACTTGTGGCCTTCTTTTTCCAAAACGATGCTGTTCCTTTTGATGATAGTCGGCGCCTGTGCCGGCAGCACGGGCGGCGGTCTGAAGGTATCTCGTCTCGTGGTGCTGATAAAGAGCATTAAAAATGAGATATTGGCTGCGGTGCACCCGAGAAGCGTGAAAAAAATGCATATGGATGGCAGAGTGGTTTCTGAAAATGTAGTACATTCCATCAGGGTGTATCTGGCGATTTATATCGTAATATATTTTCTGTCCGTACTGCTTATCAGCGTTGACAATTTCAGCTTTGAAACCAACGCTTCCGCGGTTATGGCGATGTTTAACAACATTGGCCCGGGATTTGACATGGTAGGACCGACAGGAAGTTTTGCGGCGTTTTCGCCTTTCTCCAAATGTGTTTTGATGTTTGATATGCTTGCAGGAAGACTGGAGCTGCTGCCCCTGTTGGTGTTGTTTTCCGTAAAAACGTGGAAAAACCGATAAAAACAGGTTGAAAATATTTGAATGTTATGATACAATATGCCTTGTGTGGTTTAGTGAAATATCTAATATATGAAAATTGACGCGGCAAAACGCCGCGATGGATTGTGCTGTAGCCGGAAAGGAAAGTTATGGGAGCACTGAAGATTATTTTAACGATACTTTTTATTATTGTATGTATAGCGCTTGTAGTGCTGGTATTGATGCAGGAAGTAAAGTAAGCAGGACTCGGAGCCATCAGTGGCGCGGCAGAGACCTACTGGGGCAAGAATAAAGGACGTTCCATGGAAGGACAGTTGGTGAAGATTACCAAGATATTGGCAGTATCCTTTATCCTGCTTGCGGTCATACTGAATCTTAACGTATTTTAATGAGTTTAAGAGAAAGCACTCTTTACAAAAAGAGTGCTTTTTTTAACGCAGTATCACGGGAAGATTGATTATAGTGCATAGATGGGTATAAGAATGATAAAGAAAGCAGATGAGAAACGAAAAAAGGTAATATGCAGCCTGATGGAGGACGAGATGTACGTCCCGATGAAGGAGAAGGAGCTTGCCATACTCCTGCAGGTGCAGGAGAGCGACAGACCTGAATTGAAAAGGCTTTTGGAGGAATTGGTTTCGGAGGGCAGGCTGGACAGAACGGCAAGGGGAAAGTATGTCAAAGGAAGCGGCAGAAAGAAAGCGCCGCTTACCGGTACTTTTATCAGCAATGCCAAAGGCTTTGGCTTTGTGGAGATAGAGGGCTGGGAACAAGATTTGTTCATTCCCAAAGAGATGGTGAATGGCGCCTTTCACAAGGATACGGTCGAAGTGGAGGTGCTTTCGGAGAGTGGCGGCAGACGCAGGGAGGCGCGGATAGTCCGCATTGTAGAGCATGGCATGAATCGGATTGTGGGCACCTATGAGAAGGTGTCAAAGTTTGGGTTTGTCAGACCTGACAATGCAAAGCTGGCGGACGATATTTTTGTGCCGGACGAGCGTTCCAAGGGTGCTGTCACAGGGCATAAGGTAGTGGTGGAAATCACGGAATACGGAAAGGGAAACAAAAGCCCCGAGGGCAAAGTGGTAGAGATTCTCGGTCATGCCAATGACCCGGGCGTCGATATTATGTCCATCGTCAAGGGCTATGAGCTGCCTTGTGAATTTTCCGAGAAGCTGCTGCATCAGGCGGAACGCGTGGCAAAGCCGGTCAGCGAGGCGGATATGGCGGGCAGGAAGGATTTGCGGGAAATGCTCTGCGTAACCATAGACGGGGAGGACGCTAAGGATTTGGACGATGCGGTGAGCATTGGCTACGACGAGGCTTTGGAGCAGTATCGTAGGGTGGTGCATATTGCGTATGTGAGAAATTATGTGCAGTAAAATTCGTCGCTTGACAGTGAGGCAAAGTAGATAGGAACCAGCGTGTATC
>CAMWLB010000161.1 GCA_947174985.1 uncultured Lachnospiraceae bacterium
TGCCTGTACAGACCGTATAAAGACGTCGGCGGTTAACGAGGTTCTTTCGAGTTTAGCGCCCGCTACGTCGTTATTCGAGCGAGAGCGCGTCTGTACAGGCATACCGGTTCGCTGCCGGCGTGACTTGCTACAAAACCACCCTTACGCCTGACAGAGCATCCCTCTAAATCGGTCCCCCCGTAAAGACCATCCCAATCGTCTCCGGAAAGACCGGATAATACTGTCTCCACACAGTATAGATACTGCCCACTGCTGCCGCTGCAATATACACATAGCTTCCCACATACAAAACACGCAGAAGCCATGTGCCAAGGACAGCCTTCTTTGCCGTGATTTTTGTGATACAGTCCGCGATATTCTGTATCCCCATAAAGAGAATACTCAGCATCGGAATCAGACCCGGCAGAAGATACCTGCCCTGTGCCTGATAATCGCTTGCGTAGGCGTACCAGTACGCCAGCAAAAGAGGGGTAAGCGCCGCCACAAACATACCGGCACAAAATCCGGCGCGCTTTGCTCCCGTGAAGGCTTTTCTCCTGTTCGGCAGAAGCAGTCCCAGAATCCCGACAAACAAAATAATCTTAAAGCCGCGAAGCACATAGTTAGGCGCAGACAAATCCATATTGCCAAATCTTCCGAAAAAGCTCTGTGTCAGCATATAGCGATAGTCATAGTTCAAAACCAGACAATAGATCGGATTGCCGGTATTCCGAAGCGTCTCTCTCACGGACGGCTTAAAGCTGTCCACCGCATAGAGTTCCGCGCTTCTGCGGTTTGCCGCAAAACCAAGGAAATCCCCATCGTTCAAAACTGCACTTCTGATAAACCACCAGCCCGCAAGAACAATCACAATTCCCGCAATGGTAAAACCAATCTGCAGGCAGTCCTTTATGGCAAAACTCGTCTTTCCATTCTCTTTCCTGTAGAAGAAAGACACCAAAAACACAATAATACTTCCCAGCACCATTCCGTAGGCATTGTAGTAGGAAAGCGCACAAATTGCAATTCCAATGGAAAGCGTCACATAATTCTTTACCGTCCAGCTTTCCTTCAGACCGCTCACCAACGCGTAAACCATAATCGCACAGGACATGCACGCAAACGCATCGCAGTTCACATAAGTAAAGATAAACATTGCCTGCGGCCAAAAAGCGGCTGTCAAAGTAAAAAACCAGCCTGTCCACTGATTGGAAAACAGCTTTTTAGCTGTCTTTCGAATAAACACATAACTCACCACACCGGCAAGCATATTGACAATTCTCGCCGCCATCAGCAACGCATAAGAATTTGTAGTAAACAATGATGTTACTTTCATAAACAGTGCCATCACCAGATAGGGCAGTCCTGGGAAAAATGCGTAGGAAATACCCCATGTACTGATTACCAGTTCGCTGACATTTCCGTTGGGCAGTTTTCCCTCCCTCATAATGTAGTAGGGAAGCACATACCGGCACCGCTCGTCAGGCTGACTTCCAATCGGCTGCACAAGTCCCCATATAAGCAATGCAGCAAACAACGCTGCACCTACTGCTATTTCTATTATGCGTTCGTTTCTTTCCTTACGACTCATAATCCTCTTTCTATGATAAGGGTTCCGCAAAATGCCAAAAACAGCTTACGGAACCCATATCATCTATCTTTATTTTATCATGCTCTCCAACAGTTCTTTTGCGCTCTCGAGCTGGTTGTCATACTTTTCATCACTATAGTATCTCTCGCTGTCAAATTCGCATACCACATCCGGCTCAATTCCGATGCCGTGGATATTAGTTCCATTCGGCGTATAATAGGAGCTTATGGTCAGCTTCACCGCAGAGCCATCACTGAGTTCCACCGGCCGCTGCACAATGCCTTTTCCAAAAGTTGTGGTACCCAAAAGCGTACCGATTCCATAATCCTTAATAGCGCCTGCCAGTATCTCGGAAGCGCTTGCCGAATTGCCGTCAACCAACACTACCATCGGCACCTCCAGTTCTTTCGTGCCGTCACACTTGTACTCAACCCGGTGTCCGTCCCTGTCCTCTGTGTATACAATCAAGCCCTCCGGCAGAAGCATTTTGGCAATGCTGACAACCGAAAGCAGGTTGCCTCCCGGGTTACCCCGCAAATCCAAAATCAGTCCCTTCATGCCCTGTCCTCTTGCAACAGCCAGCGCTTCTGCAAACTGATCCACCGTTACAGTATCAAACTCCGTTATCTGAATATAGGCAATTCCATTGTCATACATCCGGGATTCCACAGTGGGCGATTCCACTTTCCTGCGAACCACGTCCTTTTCAATCTCCTTGCCGTCACGAATCAGTGTCAGATGCACATAAGTGCCTTCTTCCCCTTTAATCAAGCCGACTACTTCCTGCAGGGTCATCCCGTAAGTCTCTGTTCCATCCACCTTGTAGATAAGGTCATTGGCGCGTAAATCTGCTTCCTCCGCCGGCGTATTGGAAATGACACTGCTGATTTGGGCAAGCGTTGTAGCAGTATCCAACTGCACCCTCGCACCGATTCCATAGTAGACGCCCAACGAATCCTGATAGAGCTCGTTCAGCTCTTCCGCGGAAAAATATCCGGAATAAGGGTCTCCCAAGGCATCTACCATGCCTCTGTATGCACCTTCCTCCAAAATCTTTCTGTCAATGTCCTCCTGATAGTAATAGGTGTCAATGATTTCCTCTATCAACTGCAGCTTTTCTATCATTTCCGGCGTTATCGCTGTATTGTCCCCATAATCCTTCTGGGAGTCCTTTTCCTCGGTGCTTTCAGAACCCTGCTTATTCGGCATTCTGTCCTTTCCGGCCGCCATCACCTGTACCCGGTTTACCAGATACGTCACGCTCACAATCAACAGCGCTGTTGCCAGCCCCGTCAAAAGACCGCAGAAGAAATGTCTGCCACCCTTTCCACCTGAATTCTGTCCTCCATCGGGTTTCCCGTTTTCTATTGCGTAAATTTCATTTTGTTCCATAACTTCCTCCTATTCCGCCACACTACTGGCATTGATATCAAAAGCCGTATCCGTCACTTGGACAGATAATTCCACGGACTGACATACTCTCCGTTCAGACGCACACTGAAATGCAGATGTGGACCGGTGGTGCGCCCCGTTTCGCCTACCGCTGCAATCGTCTCTCCCCGCACAACAATATCCCCCGTCTTTACATACAGTTTGGAAGCATGCATGTAAATCGTATACAAGCTGTCTCCGTGATCTATCATAATATAGTTTCCCATGGAGCTGCTGTAGGAAGCAGCTACCACTTTCCCATCATAAGCTGCAAATATGGCAGTTCCGGTAGGAGAAGCCAAATCAATTCCATTATGAAATTTATCAACTCCCAAAGTCGGATGCAGGCGCATCCCATAGTCACTCGAAATTCTTGTATAAGAGGCCACAGGCCACTTAAACTGCCCTCCGTCATAGGACATCAGAGAACCGTTTGCTGCCAAAATCTTCTTTTTTTCCTCGGCAATTGCCGCCTCAAGTGCCTGCACGATTTCCTGCTGTTCTTTGATATCCGCCTCATAGTCCTTGATTGCCTGCTCTTTATTGGCGATGTCGCTGTCATATTCCCTGATTGCCTGCTGCTTCGCCTGTATAAGCTCTTCCATCGCTGCTTCTTCTGCCAGCACGCCCTCTCTTGTCTCCTCCAAAAGCGCCATCTCCTCCAGAAGCTGCTGCTCCGTCAACTCTATCAACTGACGGTTCAGTATAAATTCATTGAGCTGTTCTTTGTCATATGCGGCAATCTGCTCCATATATACCACTTTAGTCAGAATATCTGCAACACTCTCCCCGCTGAATATCACTTCCCAATAGGTCGCATCGCCCCGCTCGTAAGTATACTGAATCCGATGCACCATTGCATCGTACTGCGCCGCCTCTATTTCCCTTGCCCGGGCAAGCTCTTCCTGCGTGCGGGCAATGTCAATTTCTTTCTGCGCAATCTGTTCATTCAGCCTTGCTATGTTATCCTGAATCTCCTGGAGCTTCATATCAAGCTGCATAATATAATTTTTTAAATCCTTTTTTTCTGCTTCCAGCTGCTTCTTGATATTCTGTGCATTTGTCAGCGAATTCTGCAGTGCTTTCCGTTCCTCTTCCGCTTTTTTAATCTCTTCTTCTTTTTCCCTGATACTATCTGAAGTAATGGAAGAATAGGAGGTTGCAGATGACGAAGAAAAATTATTTATCAGCAAAGCCGCCGCAAGCACAACCGTCAGAAGCGCCGCTATTTTTTTCTTCATGCAAATTCACCCTTTCCGCTACACTCTCAAATGCTTTCTCACTGTAGTGAAGCTTCCCAGAAAGCCGATACCGATACCAATACCCAGCGACACAGGAGTCAGTACGTCAAAAATTTCCTTCACCGACAGAAAGCGCAACAACTCCGACAATGCCGGAAACGCTGTCCCCACCTGCAAGACTATCTTATTGTATAGCAGGTAAATCAACCCCAGCGGGATTCCTGCGCCGACAGCGCCAATCAACATGCCTTCAATCACAAAAGGTGCCCGCACAAAAAAGTCCGTTGCTCCAATATATTTCATGATGTTGATTTCCTCCTGCCGCACGGAAATACCAATCGTCACCGTGTTGCTGATAAGGAAAATCGAAACCGCCAGCAGTATACCGATGATGCCAAGCGATACATACGCTATCAGCATATTGCCACCGCTTAGGGCTTCGGCAACAATGTCAGAGCGTCTGACATGCTTCACGCCCTCCACCGACATCAAGTATGTTACCAATGAATCATACATGGATACATCGTTTAAATATACTTCATAGTTATCATATTTTTCCAGCGGATTGGTCGGAAATCCTTCATCATGCCCCTGCAGATGCTTCTCCTTATACCAGTTCCACGCATCCGTGGAAGAAACATACTTAACCTCTGTAACCTCCGTCCGCAGCCGGATTAAATCTCCGATTTCTGACTTGCGTGTATCTTCAATATCTTCATCAAAAAAAACAACTACGCAGAAACCTTCCTCGGCTGTCTTCACCATATGCTGAAAATTCATCACAATGGCATACAAAATACCAAAAAGAAACAGACACGCCGAAATGGTGGCAATGGACGCAAGAGAAAACAGTTTATTGCGGAAAATTCCCTTAATGCCCTGTCTGAGAGTATAAAACAGCGTGCTAATCTTCATCGATATACTCTCCTTCCTCTTCGTCGCTTACAATAACGCCTTTCTTCATGGTTACCACTCTTTTCTGCATGGCATTGACAATTTCCCTGTTGTGGGTAACCACAATCACCGTGGTACCTGCGGCGTTAATTTCATCTAAAAGCATCATAATTTCCCATGAATTCTTGGGGTCAAGATTTCCTGTAGGCTCATCCGCCAGCAGAATGGAAGGCTTATTGATCAGCGCCCTTGCCAGCGCGACTCTCTGCTGCTCGCCACCGGAAAGCTGCTTGGGCTTCGCCTTATATTTGCCCGCCAGCCCCACTGTCGCCAGTATGCTGGGCACATTACGCCGGATCTCCTTTACCGGCACCTCAATAATTCTCTGCGCAAACGCCACATTTTCGTAGACATTTCTGTCCTTTAGCAGCCTGAAGTCCTGAAACACAATCCCCAGATTCCTGCGGAACTTCGGTATCTTCCTTCGCGGCAGGTTGGCTATGTCATGCCCCATGACCCATACCTTGCCGCTGGTCGCGGTCAGTTCCCGCAAGAGCAGCTTAATCAGTGTTGATTTTCCCGAACCGCTGTCCCCTACGATAAAAACAAATTCTCCTCTGTTGATGTGCAGGGTGATACCGTTTAATGCGGGAGCTCCTGCAGAATATACCTTGCTCACACCGTCCAGAAAAATCAGACCGTTTTCCTCTATCATTCTCTCTCGTCTTTTACGCTTTTCTTCTTTACGCGACATAGTATTCCTTTCGTCTAATCAATAATCAAATGTTTCCATGTATTTCATGTACTTGACCACCATCAACGCGATTTTGAAGGTAATGGCGTCCTCAAACACGCGCAAATCCAGCCCTGTGCTTTTCTGCAGCTTATCCAGCCTGTATACCAGCGTGTTGCGGTGGATGAAAAGCTGTCTTGATGTTTCCGACACATTCAGACTGTTTTCAAAAAATTTGTGGATGGTTGTAAGTGTCTCTTCATCAAAATCATCCGGACTCTTTCCTCCGAATATCTCCTTGATAAACATCTTGCAGAGCGGTATCGGAAGCTGATAAATCAGTCTGCCAATGCCAAGCTCACTATATGCAATCACATCTCTTTCGTCGAAGAAAATTTTGCCCACGTCCAACGCCATTTTTGCTTCCTTGTAAGAACGGCTGACTTCCTTGATTTCCCGAACCACCGTACCATACGCAATATGAACGTTCTTTACGCCCTCTTTTAAAAGATATGTTTCCAGCGCCCTCGCTGTCTTATCGATTTCTTTGAAAGATTCCGACTCTGACAAATCCTTCACCACAATTACATTATTTTCATCAACAGCAGTGACAAAATCCTTGCTGTTGGTGCCAAAATGCGTGCGTGAAAGCTCAAGCGCATTATTATCCTTGCCATTCTCCGATTCTACTATCAGTACCACACGGCTTACATCTGTCTGGATATGCAGCTTCTTGGCACGGCTGTAAATATCCACAAGCAACAGATTATCAAGCAGAAGGTTTTTGATAAAGTTATCTTTATCAAACCGCTCCTTATAGGCAACAAGCAGGCTCTGTATCTGAAATGCGACCATCTTACCTACAGTGTATACATCCTCGCCACTGCCGCCTGCTACCAGCACATATTCTATCTGCTGCTCGTCAAAAATTTTAAAATACTGGTATCCCTGAATTTCCTGAGAATCCGCGGGAGAAAACGCAAATTCCACTGCCTGTTTGGAACAGTTTCCCATGTCTGCAGTGGATGCCACCTCTTTACCGTCCGTATCCATCACACAGAATTCCACTCGCGCAATGTTTTTCAGACCTTCTATTGTACTTTGTAATATTTGGCTTGATATCATGAAC
>CAMWLB010000162.1 GCA_947174985.1 uncultured Lachnospiraceae bacterium
GTTATGTATATAATAATTTTGCATTAAGAGAACAGTTAGCACTGTTCTTTTTTTGTGACTGTGTGTGTTAAAAGAGGAAATTTATATTTGACAGAAAGAGGAGAACCATGCAAGGTTGTGATATAATAATTGTTGGTGATAACGTAGATAACAGATTAAGTGAGTGAATAAACAAAAAATAGGTTTATCAAACATTTTATTTTAGTTTTTACAATGAATTCTTTCCACCTTGCCATTGTGTCTGTGGGTAAAAGGTCGGATCAGCTTGTGCCTTATCCCGTGTTCCATGAGCCGGAGTTGAAAAATGGTGGGTTTATCCAAATCACCGTGGGAATTGAAATGCTTGGTAAAATTCTGCCCATTGTCCGTCTGGACACATTCAATAGGGAATGGAAAAGCTTTAATGAGATGCTCTAGAAACAGAGCGGAGGAATAGGACCGTGCTCTTCAAAAGCCTCCACAAAACGCCATTTGAAATACTCATCAATAGCAGTGTACTGATAAAAATGATTCCCTTTGGCTTCGTTTACAAGGCAGATAGAAGGGAGAAATTTCACATCGATATGGATGTGCTGTCTGGAATGGTTCATCTGCTCATAAGATTTGGGGACATACTTTGGGTTAGGCGGATGAATCGAAAATGGTCGCACTGCACAAACTTAACCAGAAAACAACAAGACCAGCATTAGGATTTTTTCTGCGCATATCCGTGATAAGTTTGATCTCAACAGGAATATGCCGGTTAGGATGGTGGTGAGGTCTGCGGGAGAAATTGCGTAGGGATTCAATGGAACCGTCAAAGCGGAGTTTCCAGCGATAAATATACTGCAGGTTGGTCTTGTATTTAATAGCAGCGTTGGTGATGCCATATTTTTCTTAATATTTGCTCAGGGATAGACGAAATCTCATATCCTGTGTTATACTTGCTATGCGGAGATACCTTTTTTCTGGTTAGATTTTGGTTTGGCGATTAAAATATAACACAGAACGGGTATCTTCGTCTCTTTAAATTTTCAGTTGCAATATATGTATTGTAATATCATAATTAGAATTATGCATCAGGAAAGGTTGATTTAACATGAATAACAAAGAAGAAATAGAAAAAATAAAGAAAGAGGCATATGCAGCGGCGAAAGAAATTCTTTCCATAGCAGGGCTTGAAAGAGATTCTCTTTTTGTGGTCGGCTGCTCCAGCAGCGAGGCGGGAGGCAGTCTGATAGGATCTTCTTCCAACCCTGAGATTGCCGACGCCATATTTCAGGGTATTTCCAGCGCTGTATCTGAAAAAGGTGTCTATCTGGCGGCACAATGCTGTGAGCATTTGAACCGGGCGCTGATTTTGGAGAAAGAAGCGGCAAAAAAATACGGTTATGAATTTGTCAATGTTATGCCCCAGCCAAAGGCAGGAGGCTCCTTTGCAACGGCAGCATGGAAGCGTTTTAAGGAACCGGCAGCAGTAGAACATATAAAAGCGGACGCCGGAATGGACATCGGGGATACGCTTATCGGCATGCACTTGAAGGACGTAGCAGTACCTGTCAGAATTCAGACAAAAAAGATAGGAGAGGCGCATGTGGTATGCGCCAGAACCCGCGCAAAATTTATTGGCGGAGAACGGGCGGCTTACAATGAAGCATTGTTATAAAGAAGAAAAAGATAAAATAAGGGCAGATAAGACCATTCTGCTTCCTGAAAAGGTAAAATATATTATCGATACCATACAGTCCGCAGGGTTTGAAGCGTATGCGGTGGGAGGCTGTATACGGGACAGCATCCTTAAAAGAGAGCCTGATGACTGGGACATCACAACTTCCGCAAAGCCGGAAGAAATAAAAGCTCTTTTTAAACGCACCATTGATACCGGCATCCAGCATGGAACGGTAACTGTAATGCTTGAAAAGGAGGGCTTTGAAGTTACTACCTATCGTGTTGACGGTCAGTATGAGGACGGAAGGCATCCCAAAGAGGTATCCTTTACCGCCAGTCTGACAGAGGATTTAAAGAGACGTGATTTTACCATAAATGCCATGGCGTATAATGAGAGGGACGGACTGGTTGACATCTTTGGCGGTATGGAGGATTTGGAGAAAGGCGTTATCCGCTGTGTAGGAAACCCTATGGAAAGATTTGGAGAGGATGCGCTCCGCATGATGCGTGCGGTCCGTTTTTCAGCCCAGTTGGGATATACAATAGAGGAAAACACGAAGAAAGCTATTAAGGAACTTGCACCGACATTACATCTTATAAGTGCAGAACGAATTTTGGTGGAGATGACAAAGCTTTTGCTTTCTCCAAATCCGGACTATCTTCGCATAGCATATGATATTGGTGTCACAAATGTTTTTTTTCCGGAATGGGACAGGGCGATGGAAACGCCGCAGAATCATCCACACCACTGCTACAGCGTGGGAGAACATATTTTACATTCCTTGATGGAAGTCCCGCCGGATAAGGTTTTACGCTTTGCCATGCTTTTTCATGATATTGCGAAGCCTATGACAATGGAAATAGATGACAAAGGTGTCACACATTTTTACGGACATGCTAAAATTGGAGAGGAAATGAGTTGTACCATTTTAAAACGTTTCCGTATGGACAACGATACGATAAATAAAGTAAGCAGGCTGGTTCTGTATCATGATTATATTAATGGTGTGACGCCTGATAAAAAAATCGTGCGCCGTGCCGTCAATAAAATAGGAGCGGATTTATTCCCTTCTCTGCTTCTGGTAAGCAGGGCGGATATACTGGCGCAGAGCAGCTATATGCGGAAGGAAAAGCTTGAAAATCTGAAAGCATGGGAGGATTGTTATCAGGAAATCGTGCAGGCGGGAGAATGTATTTCTCTAAAAGACCTTGCCATAAACGGAAAAGATTTGATAAATGCCGGTCTTAAGCCAGGAAAAGAACTTGGCAGTATTTTGGACAGCCTGCTTTCAGAGGTGTTGGAAAACCCGGGGAAAAACACAAGAGATTATCTGCTTTCCCGCGCACTTAAAACTGCTTCAGAACCCTAACATACTTTTTCATGATTTCTCATATGATAGTTTAGAACCTCGAAAAGAGGTGTAACTAACGTATGGGAGGAATCAGAGTGAACGACAGAGCCGTTGGTTTATTGGACCATTATGACATAGAAGTGCTTCATACCAGAAAGGGCAGGGGTGCTATTCTTTGTGATACAGACAAAGGGTGTCTGATTTTTAAGGAATATACCGGAAATCCGGAGAAGATAAAGGTGCAGAACAGGCTGTTGGAGCAGGTTCTTTCGTCAGAAACCATTCCCGTAGAGCAGATTCTGAAGACAAAAGAAGAAGAGCTTCTGACAGAGGATTTAGATGGAAAGAAATATGTCCTTAAAACCTATTTTGAAAGCAGGGAATGTAATATCCATGATGCGGAAGAATGTAAAGAAGCGGTTAAAACTCTGGCAGGGCTTCACAAGGTTATGTGTCTGCAAAAAGAAGAAATGGAAGCATACGGGTTGTCCGTCTTTTCACTGGGCAGGGAATATGAGAAACATAATAAGGAACTGAGAAAGGTTTGGCGGTATCTTCGGGGAAAGAGTCAGAAATCTTTCTTTGAGACGACGCTTCTGCATCGGTATGACTATTATCTTGCCCAGGCATTGGAAGTAACTGAAGATTGGAAGGCATTTGCAATAGACGCTGATTTGGAGTATATTAAAGAACAGGGAATGTTCTGTCATGGGGATTATCAGTACCACAATATCATCAGGACAGGAGATAGTTTTGCTATTATAAACTTTGAGAAGTGTCTGCCGGATAATCCTGTCAGGGACTTATACCTTTTTATGAGGAAGCTTTTGGAGAAAAGCAACTGGTCGCAAAAGCTCGGCGACAGCCTTTTGGAAGCATACAGCAGCGTCCGTCCGTTGTCAGCACGTTCCTTTGTGGAATTGTACTACAGATTTTCCTATCCGGAAAAATTCTGGAAGATTGTAAATTTTTATTTTAATTCGGGAAAAGCGTGGATTCCTGACAGAAACTGCGAAAAACTGGATATACTGTCGGGGCAGGAGAAAGAAAAACAGGCTTTTTTGGAAGCGGTGTTCAGGACGGTTTCACCGTAAGTTTAAGTACAAGGATGTAAAGCAGCCGCACTAAAATGGCGGTTACAGGAAAGGCATGGCTATTTATATGAAGTACGGAAAAGAGAAAAAAAAGAGATTTGCCGTAGTCTTAGGGCTTCTTTGTATGTTTCTTGCGGCGGGCTGCTCTTTTAAAAAGAATCAAAAGGAGACAAATCCGGACAATACGCAGGGCACTGATACCGGATTTATCCTTACGGGTCCGGGGAGCTTTGACTCGGCAGATACGGCAGTGGTGGTCAGAATTGACAAAGAAGAAGAGAAAATTACGTTTTTGAATCTGGTAATAAACAGAAACTACACGCTGCAATATGACGGCACGACTGTTTTTTCCGATAAATACGGACAGTCTATGTCACTGGAGCAGATACGGGAAGGGGATATTGTAGACGTTACCTTTTTAAAGAGTAAAAAAAGGCTGGCAACGCTTGCCATATCCGGCGATAGTTGGACTACCGCGGATATCAGCCGCTATCAGTTTGATGTGGTAAGTCATGATGTCACCATCGGCAATGAGATTTATAAGGTAACCGAAAATACAAAGATTTTCTCCAATGGGGAGGAAATCGAAATGATGGATTTAAACAGTGCGGATATTCTTACCTTTAATGGAATCGGAAATACGGTGCACAGCATTGTTGTGGAAAAGGGACATGGGTATCTGCGTCTTAGCGGTGATGAAAATTTTATCGGCGGCTGGATTGAAGTCGGACAGAATATTATCTACCAGATTACAGAGGATATGCTGCTTACCGTTCCGGAGGGAAGCTATCAGGTGTTAATTAGCACAAAGGGCGGCGGCGGTACCAAAAGCGTCATTATAAACAGGAATACAGAGGTTACGCTGGATATCGGTGATTTGGAGGTAGAAGCGCCGCAGTACGGGCAAGTTCTGTTCGCCATGTCGCCTTCCTCTGCGAGTCTGTATGTAGATGGAAATCTGGTAGATACCAGTCTTCCGGTTACTTTGGAATACGGTATTCATCAGTTGATGGCAAGAGCGGACGGTTACAGTACGGTTACCAGTTACCTGAAGGTTGCACAGGAATCGGCTGGCATTGACATCACGCTGGATTTAGAAGATGACGATGAGGAAGAAGAGGAGAATAACGAGGAAACAGTATCCTCCGGAAATGCTGCGACAACCACAAGCTATTATCAGGTTTATATCAATGCGCCCGAAGGAGCTGAGGTTTATCTGGACGGCAACTATATCGGCATCTGCCCCATAAGCTTTAAAAAGGTAGAAGGTCCACATGTCATTACCCTGCGCAGGACGGGATATGAGACAAGGAGCTATACGATACAGGTGGATGGTGAAGACAAAGATATCAGCTATTCCTTTGCGGAATTGTCGGCAAATTGAAAACATGCTGTTTTTACGGCGGAATAAGAGGAAATGATGGCAGAGAAATATACGTATGAAGATTTCTTGGATATTATAAAAACTTTGCGAAGCGAAAACGGCTGTCCGTGGGACAGGGAGCAGACACATGAAAGCCTGCGTCCCTGTATGATGGAGGAAGCTGCGGAGGCTGTGGCGGCAATACGGATATGGAAAGAGACGGGAAATGCGGAAAACCTGCGGGAGGAGCTTGGTGATGTCCTCTTACAGGTTGTTATGCATGCCTGTATTGCGGAAGAAGAAGGCATTTTTACAATGGCAGAGGTGGTCAATGATATAGCAGAGAAAATGGTACGCAGGCATCCACATGTATTCGGAAGTACAGAGGTGGAGAATTCCGCGCAGGTTCTCCAGAATTGGGAGGAAATTAAGAAGCAGGAAAAAGAGGGAAAGAGCTGGATAGAGTCTCCACTTCGGGAAATTCCGAGAGAGCTGCCGGCACTGACCAGAGCGCCGAAAGTGATAAAAAAAGCGGACAAGTATTATGGAAGACCGCGAAGCTGTCAGGATGATATTGCTGTTTTAAAGAAAGCAGTGGAAATACTGGAAAAATCCGACGAAAAGCAGATGGAGCAGTGCGTGGAAAAGGAATTGGGCGATATTCTGATGGCTGTATCAGACCTTGCTTCTCTGTATAAAAAACCTTTGGAGCAGCTTTTGACAGACAGAATTGACGATTTAATAGATAATTATGAAAGCTAAATGCCTTAAAATGCTTTAAAATAGGCAAAAAACCTTGACAAAAGAAAAGAAAACAGATATATATATGTATAGACGTTTCAAGAAGGAACATCTAATGTAGTATACAAACTAGAAAACTCATTAAGAGGAGGAGTTCGTCATGAACAAAACAGAATTAGTAGCAGCAATGTCTGATAAGGCTGGCATTTCTAAGAAGGTTGCAGAGGAAGCTTTAGCAGCTTTTACAGAGGCAGTTACAGAAGAGTTAAAGAAGGGTGGAAAGGTTCAGTTAGTTGGATTTGGTACTTTTGAAATTTCCGAGAGAAAAGCAAGAGACGGCAGAAATCCTCAGAACGGCGAGCCTATGAAGATTGCAGCTTCCAAGGCACCGAAGTTCAAAGCAGGAAAGGCTTTAAAGGACGCTGTAAACTAATCGGCTTGACTGCATAGAATCAAATGGCACAAAAGTGCTTTAAGAGAACCTGATAACCGCAGGTTCTCTTTGTTTTTAGGAGATTGAGATGAGACTTGATAAGTATTTAAAGGTATCACGGCTGATTAAACGCCGTACAGTAGCAAACGAAGCATGTGACGGGGGAAGGGTTATGATAAATGATAAACCCGCCAAGGCATCTGCGTCTGTTAAAGCAGGCGATATTATCACTATTTCCTTTGGAAATAAAGAAGTAAAAGTAGAAGTGTTGAGCGTACAGGAAACCGTAAGGAAAGAAGAAGCAAAAGAAATGTTCCGCTACATTTAAGTCATATTATAAAATACTCTTTAATATACTGTTATAAAG
>CAMWLB010000163.1 GCA_947174985.1 uncultured Lachnospiraceae bacterium
TCTCCATAATCAAATTGTAGGCATTGGCAGCTTTCGCTGCCCTCTTCACCTCTTCCCTCGTCGCCTCCGGTCTGCCGTACCGGATATTTTCTTCAATTGTTTCGGAAAACAGTACGGTATCCTGAAAAACCATGCCGATATTGTCATACAACGACTGCAGACGGTAATTGCAGATATTCTCCCCGTCAATTGTGATAGCACCCGAGTCCACATCGTAAAACCTTGCCAGAAGGTTGATGAGTGTCGTCTTTCCGCAGCCACTGGAGCCTACCAGCGCCACCTGCTCGCCGGCCCTGATGGAAAAGTCAATATCGGACAGATTCATCATGTCGTCCGCCTTGTCATAGTGAAAAAAGACATGGTCAAACCGGATGTGCATCGGTGTGTCCGCCGTCAGTTCTATCGCATTTTCCACTTCCTGTATGTCAGTAGGCGTATCCAGAATTTCAAATACCCGCTCAATGCCGGCAACGCTTTTGGCATAGGTAACATTTAACTCTGAAAACCTCCTTAAAGGCGTCACAAAGTATCCGAGATAAGAATAAAATACAATCATTGCACCTATGGACAGTGTCCCGTATCTAATGCAAAATGCGGAAAGCCCCACAATAATGGCGGAAATAAGCTCCGACATGGAAGCAGTGACCGCTTCCCCCAGAGAAAAATATCGGTTTGCCTTTCGGGTGAACCGGTATATATCATTGGAATAGGCGAAAAATTTCTTTTTTTCATGCTCTTCCATATGAAAAAGCTTCACTGTGGCAAAGCCTGCCATTCTCTCCTGCATATAGCCGGATATTTCCGAAATATTGCGCTGCACCTTTTTGCGTTCGCTTTTGATATGCATCCGTATCTTTTTTGTGATAAGCACGGAAAGAGGCAGGACAACGGCGGTCAAAAGCGTCAGCGGCAGGTTAATGCTCCCCATCAGGCCGAGATACACAACGAGCACAATGGAGTCAATCCATATATTGGTCGCGACATTCCACACGAAATCATGCACCTGTTCTACATCACTGTTGATTCGTGTCACCAGATTCCCCGACTTGTTATGCTGATGGAAAGACGCGGACATTTTCTGCAGATGCTCGTACACCTCACAGCGCAGGGTATGCATAATCCGGTTCGATACCTCGGTGGAACCAATCTGGCGGATATAGGCACATGGGATATAGACAAAAATATAAACACATATCAGAAACAATGTCCATTTCAAAATTTCCTGACCCTTCTGCTGCATGGTAAACACACTGCCCTCCACAAGTACAAAGTCCGTAAAATATCGCAACACCTGCGGTGCAAGCAGGGGCAGCGTCAGTTTTATCACACCAGCTATGGTAGATGCCAAAATCAGATACCAGTGCGGCTTTATATATTGGAACAGCCGCATTACAATACTTCTGCTTTTCATGGTCTCTCTCATTCCTTTCTTTCATTTCTATGTCCATCATATATCAAATAAAATAAGATTTTCATTTTTAATCTTGACTATTTTCGCCTTTAATCTTAGTATATATGATGTGATGTAGTTATAAAACAATCGGTACAACTGATTGCTTCAAAAAAGCCGCTTCTGCGGCAGAATGAGAGGACGCTATGCCAATTCCTTTACCTGACGGTCAGCGGATAACAGTTATACATACTGTTTACGATTACCCATATACTATGCCGACAATGCAGATGGCAACCGACCACTACAGCATTGGGTACGTCGTTTCCGGCGACAGATGTACCATAACGCCGCTGTTTTCCTACAGATATCGTGCCGGAGACGTAGCATTGTCGCCGCCGCTTCTGTTTCACCGAACCGTTTCTGAAAGCAGCGCGCCCTATGAGCGTTATCTGATTAAATTTGCTCCCGAGGTGCTGCAGCCCCTGAAAGAGCATACGGACGAAAATATAATGGAGACCCTGTACAATGAGCGGGTCTGCCATTTCAGCAAGGCTTCACAGATAAAAATTCTTGGTATGTTTCAAGATATGTACGAAGAATTTAACAAACAGCACCCCTATACGGAACTGATTCTGCAGGGTATGCTGCTTCGCCTGTTTACTACGATTTGGGAGGAAAGGTTGCCCGAAAATACGGCTGTCTACCACAGCACAAAACTGACAGAGCCTATTATCGACGCTCTGTATTATATGGAAACCAATTACGGCAAAAACCTGACACTGGAAGAACTGGCGCAGAAAGCGCATCTTTCAACAGCTTATTTTTCCCGTTTATTTTCTGCACAGCTTGGCAAGTCCTTCTCAGAGTATCTGGGTGATATCCGCCTCAGACATGTCCAGATACTCCTCATCCAGAGCGACAAGTCTGTCATGGATATTGCCATGGATACCGGCTACTGCAATGGCGACTACCTGTCCGCGCAGTTTAAGAAAAAGGTCGGCATGACACCCAGTGAATACAGGAAAAAGCATCGTGCCACTACGCCGCCCCCTAAACAATAGAATCCTACCTTCGCGTTTCTATTGTCACGAATCAAGAAAGAGGAGAGGCGATGCTGCTCTCCTCTCCTGTCTTACTTCTTCTTTACCGGAATCCAAATCTCCGCATAATAATTTTCATCCGATGCTCCCTTGGGATATTTATCCGGTGCATCGTACATCTCCACACAGTATCCTTCCGCAAACTCATATTCTTTTAAAGCTGGAAGCCATTCTGAAAATATTTTCACATTGACATCCTGCATGGACGCCGGCAGCGCGCCCCTGCAGGGAATGACCGCCCACTCAAACGCCGGAATTGTCTTTACCACAAAGCCCTTCGGGATATCGACAGAGGGATTATAAATATCCGCTATCAGATAGGAAAATTTCTCATTTCCCATCTGTGGATCAATGTTAATGCCAAACATCCCACAGACATGCTCACCCTTTCCTGTCGCGTAATGCTCCTGCCAGAAGGCAGGAATTTCCTCTTTTGCGTTATCGTAGCAAAAATCTTTCTGTACCCCGATAACCGCAAAACTTTCCTTTTTTACGATTCTGTAGTCCATCAGATAACCACCTTTCATAGAGATTGTCAGCTTCAGGGGTGCAAAATTTTTTAACATGACCTTTTCTTTTTGCGCTGCTTTCGGTGAAGTTCCATGGAAACGACAGAATGCCCTCGAAAAGCTGTCCGGTGAATCGTACCCGTATTTCATAGCCAGTTCGGTTATGGTTGCACCATCAGTCATCAGTTCTTCTCCTGCAAGCGACAATCTGCGGTTCCTGATGTATTCTGTGATAGAACAGCCACACAGCATACTGAATCCTCTGTGAAAATAAAAAGGCGAAATGTGCACATGTTCCGCCACGTCATTCACTGTGATATCCTCTGTTATATGGGCTTCCATAAACCGGACCGCCTCTCCAATAGCCTCCGTCCACTCCATACTTGCACCTCCCTTGCTGTGACTACAGTATAACACTGCCATTTCCTATCTGCCCGACATATTCTGCTCTCTTTTGTCCAATAAAAAAAGCGGAGATGGTACCGGCTTTTTTCTAGCCCCCAACTGTGGGAGCTGAAATCTGAGGAAAAGAAGGAAGCCGGTACATAGCCGCTATTTCATTAGGAGATTATAGATTCTGTTCACCCAGAGAAGAAGGAAGAACCTATATAGCCTAATAGAAACCATTATAAATATTCACTCATAAAAACCTCTGTGTCAAAGGGTGTAATTCCTGATTCCACATCAAATACAATATCTGCATCCTTTTTATCGTCCACCCGCTGCCCTCTGGCACGTATATGCAAATCAATCAAATTGTATAAGTTGGGCTTGCTTATATTTACCATGCTGTAGCAGGTCGCAGCCACCCCCGACAAATTGCTTTCAAGATTGTTGCCGCCACAGATGTTACAACAGCCATTCAGTGCCCGGTTCATATCGCACCATATCACTTCCCGTCTGACGCAGTCAAAAATCACCGGAATGGCCACCGTACTCTGCGCCGCCAAATCCATCTTCTGTTCCACGGTTCTGGGCTCATAAATTTCACCGGAGCCTACGTCCTCCCTGCCCATCCAGCCAAATTTAGCATTTGGTATATCAGCATATTTCTGCTCCGTGTAATTATAGACCTGATAGACAATATACCTTGCCCCATATTCAATTGCAGAATCGATATCCACGTCCAAAAACTCGCTGACACCCGCACCGCTCGCAGGACCTCCATTTACGATATCTCCCGAATGACAAGCGTTGTAGTTCTTGGATCGCAGATTGGTGTACGAAACATGCTCCATATAATTCCAGTTTGTATCAAAGAACGCCGCTGACAAATCGATATCCACCCTGTCGGGCGTATTCCGCTCCGCTCCTTCACCCATGTTCGTCCACCAGATAAAAGCGCGAAACGCCTTTGTATTCTCCAAAAACGGCAGTCTGGACCCCCGTGTCACCGCCTTTAACGCTTTGCTTGCGCTTCTCTGGCTGAAGGGAACTATATAACGCTTCAATTCCTCCGACAGATACACGCGTCCAAGAGAACCCCTCTCCTTATAGTTTTTCATGAGAGCCTCTTCGCAAATCATGACAATATTGTCACAATATATCTTGTCAATATCCGGCAGCGTATTGCCCATAAAGTGACATCGCGCAAGACTTCCTTTCGGGAAAAATACCCTGATATCCGTCTTGGGATTTCTATGTGCAAAATGCTCCCTGACCTGCAGCAGCACCGGCGTAGAAACCTCCGCCGCCACCTCCTTGAAAGCCTCTATAACCTGACTCTTGTCATCTACACTCCGCAGCAGATAATCCAGCCTTCTGGCTAATTCCCCGGGTCTTTTCTTTAAAAGCCTGAGCGCAGACTGATAATCCCCCGCCTCCATGGCGCCGGTAACCTGTCCCGCAAAGGTCTCTATTTTAACATTGTTGCGCAGCTTATAAAATGCTGTGACAACAGTTTCAAACTGTACCGCGTTGTACTCGGACGGATGAAGCCTTTCCCCGACACGAATCCATTTATTTTTGTACCGCAGCATATCCTCTTCCATTGCACCGCAGCCCGCCAAAAGCTCCATGAGAATTCTTCGCTCTTTGCGCTTAAAGCTTCTGAACTTTGTGTTCTGCGCCAGACTGACATCTCCGTCAGACATGGCGGTAATCAGTCTCAGCACGTCCGTAGCCGTCTTACAAAATCTTTGTATTTCTTTCGCTGCTGTAAGCGGCGCATTTTCCAGATACAGCTTCCCTATAAACGCTGCGTTTTCCTTCAACGGAATTTCGTCCGGCAGAATGGGCTTTTCGTTTTGAAAAATCCACGCCAAATCCTCCTTGTCTGTCTGGGAAATGGAGGTCTTTGCCTGACACAGATGATTGAAAATATCCTGCAGGTCCTGATGCGTTCCCAAATCTATAACCCTTACTTTGGTTTCGTCAAACAGAGGAAGACGCTCCTCCTTCTTTTCATAAGGGTACAGCCTGCCACTCGACCAATAGTGCAGAATCGCATTGAAAAACAAACGGGCTGGCTCTGCCTCCATAACCGATTCAGGAAAATTGGGATACATGGGCTGATAAACCACGTCCGCACCCACCAGATTTTTCAAAACGGGAACAAGCTCCAGATAAAACTTCTGCAGCTCGCTCCTGCTTAATGTCTGAAGCCTTTCATATAAAGCACGGGAAAAAGTATAGCCAAGCGCCTCCACATTTTTCATAATAGAAGCGATAGCGCAGTTATCCGCCTCTGCGGCACTCCCTTTTTCTATGATTACTTTATTTTTTCTTCGCAGCAAAATCTCGTTCACGGCAGTCCACCCTTGTCTGTCTTCCGGTTTTCTTTTCAGTTGAAGGTTTTTAGAATACTATTTTATTATAGCACTGCCTTTGCATATTCTCAACATACAGATATATTTTTTCCTCTTATGCCATCGTCATAAACCACTCAACAATCTCCGGGGCATAATGGGAGAAGAAAAGGCTTTCCCCGCCGTCTAACGCTTCGATTCTTCCCATTTCCTCCTCTGTCAGATGAAAATCAAAGACATTAAAATTCTCTTCCATTCTTTCCTTATGGGTAGACTTCGGAATAACGACTACGCCGCTCTGAAGCAGAAATCGCAAAGCTGTCTGCGCTGCGGACTTATTATACTTTGCTCCAATTTCTTTCAGGACGGGATTCTGAAAATAATCATTTTTTCCTTCTGCGAAGGGTCCCCACGACTCAATTTGCGCGCCATGTTTTTTTAGATATTCTTTGGCAATTTTCTGTTGCTGGAACACATGGGTCTCCACCTGATTGACCGCCGGTTTAACCTCTGCAAAATGGCTGATATCAATGAATCTGTCCGGATAAAAGTTTGAAACCCCGATTGCCATTACCTTACCTGCTTTATAAGCCTCCTCCATTGCACGGTAGGTTCCGTAATAATCACCGAACGGCTGATGAATCAGCAGTAAATCAATGTAATCTGTCTGCAGCTTGCGAAGTGACTCTTCAATGGACGCCTTTGCCTTCTCATAGCCGGCATTGCTAATCCATACTTTTGTTGTAATAAACAGCTCTTCACGTGGAACACCGCATTTTGCAATTGCATTTCCTACCCCTTCTTCGTTTGCGTATGCCTGTGCAGTATCAATCGAGCGGTAGCCCACGCTGATTGCGTCAAGAACGCACCTCTCCGCCTCCGCAGGGTCCACTTGATAAACACCATACCCAAGCATCGGCATTTTTACTCCATTGTTTAATGTTGTATATTCCATTTTTCATCTTCCTCCTTTACAGCCATCTTTCAATCTCTTTTTCTGCCTGCTTCACACTGCCGCCGCGGATAGCAAGACCCTTTTCCACCTTCGCATTGGGACACAGCCGACGGATATCCTTTTCGCTGCTTCCCATGCTGCTTCCTTCATGGGTACAAAAGGGCTTAATGGTTTTGCCGCTGAAATCAAAATGCTCTAAAAAAGTAAACACTGCCATCGGCATGGTGCTCCAGTAATTGGGAAAACCCAGATAAATGG